>NZ_BLAY01000047.1 GCF_020521235.1 Microseira wollei NIES-4236
CGACAGCTTCAACGTTGGTAACGACAGCTTCAACGTTGGTAACGACAGCTTCAACGTTGGTAACGACAGCTTCAACGTTGGTAACGACAGCTTCAACGTTGGTAACGACAGCTTCAACGTTGGTAACCACAGCTTCAACGTTGGTAACCACAGCTTCACAGCGGATTGCAAGCTCGTCTAGGTACAGCCTTTTGGCTTGTTTGTATAGCGGCAGCATTAATGCTGCCGCTATACAAACGAAGGTGTACCTCATCCGCCTGCGATCCGCTATAATCGCGTGGGTTCAGATCGCACCCTACCGAGGCAGCGTTAGACTAGGTTAGGTAGATGACTTTTAACTGATGACTATTTTCACGCTGCGATCGCTCAAAAAAGACTTCGGCATCAAAGAAATCCTCAGAGATGCCAGTTTTAGCCTCGATGAAGGCGACAAAGTTGGACTAATTGGCACCAATGGTTCCGGTAAATCCACCTTGCTGAAAATGATAGCTGGACTCGAGCCAATCGACGCTGGCGATATTTGGGTAAATTCCGGCGCTAAAATTGTCTACCTACCCCAACAGCCAGATTTAGACCCCAATCGCACGGTTTTAGAGCAAATTTTTGCCGATAGTGGCGAAAAAATGGCGTTGGTGCGGGAATACGAGGAACTTTCGGATAAACTGGCGCACGGACAGGGCGATACTGAAAAGTTGATGGCACAGTTGTCTAGCGTGTCACATCGCATGGAAGCGGTCGGTGCGTGGGAGTTGGAAACCAATGCCAAAGTGGTTTTGAGCAAGTTGGGAATTGCAGATTTTGATGCCAAAATTGGCGACTTATCAGGAGGGTATCGCAAACGAATTGCGATCGCTGCCGCTTTGCTATCAGAACCCGATGTGTTACTGATGGATGAACCAACCAACCACCTGGATGCACTGTCGGTGGAATGGTTGCAAAGTTATTTGAATCGCTTCCGGGGTGCGTTGTTACTAATTACCCACGATCGCTATTTTTTGGATCGGGTAACAAATCGCATTATCGAAATCGATCGCGGCGACCTTTATACTTATTCTGGCAACTACGCTTACTATTTGGAGAAAAAGGCAGAATCCGAGGAATCTGCTGCGAGTACTCAACGCAAACATGCAGGAGTATTGCGACGAGAATTAGAATGGCTCAAACGCGGGCCAAAAGCTCGCAGTACGAAACAAAAAGCCAGAATTGACCGCATCCGCGACATGCAAGCGCAGGAATTCAAACAAGTGCAGGGAAAGGTCGATATTTCTACCGTTGGTCGTCGCATTGGCAAGAAGGTTATTGAGTTAACGAATATTTGCAAGGGATACAACGGGCGTACTTTAATTAAAGATTTCAATTACAATTTCAACCCCGAAGATCGCATAGGGATTATTGGCAGCAACGGTGCGGGAAAATCCACGCTGATGGATATTATTACCGGACGAGTGCAGCCAGATTCCGGTA
Source organism: Microseira wollei NIES-4236 (assembly GCF_020521235.1). Lineage (GTDB taxonomy): Bacteria > Cyanobacteriota > Cyanobacteriia > Cyanobacteriales > Aerosakkonemataceae > Microseira > Microseira wollei. The sequence continues at coordinate 1,465 of NZ_BLAY01000047.1, forward strand.
CGGTAGAAATTGGCTCTACGATTCACATTGGCTATTTCGATCAGCACTCGGAAGATGTGCTAATGAACGAAAACCAACGTGTTATTGAATACCTCAAAGATGTGGCAGAATTAGTCAAAACGGCGGATGGCAGCGTGATTACAGCTTCCCAAATGTTGGAGCGGTTTCTGTTTACACCCAATCAACAATATGCCCCAATTAACAAAATTTCTGGGGGTGAAAAACGACGGCTATTTTTATTGCGGGTGCTGATGAGTGCGCCGAACGTGCTAATTTTGGACGAACCAACCAATGACCTAGATGTGCAAACCTTGGCGGTTTTGGAAGATTATCTAGAAGACTTTAACGGCTGTGTTATTGTAGTCTCCCACGATCGCTATTTTCTAGACCGCACTGTAGACAAGATTTTTGCCTTAGAACCGGGTGGAAACTTACGTCAGTATCCCGGCAATTATTCAGTCTATTTAGACTACAAGAAAGCAGAAGAAGAGCAACAAGAAAAGGTAGCGCCCGCCAAATCTGAAACGGCAAAATCTTCTAGCGCTGGGGCGCGTAACTCTAGCCAAAATTCAAAATCTGATAAGCCTAAAAAGCTTTCTTTTAATGAAAAGCGCGAATACGAAGCGCTGGAAATTAAAATTCCCGAAATGGAAGCAGAAAAAGAGGAAATTGAGAAGATTCTCTACAACAATCCTCCCAGTGGCTTTACTGAAGTGCAAAGGTTATCAGAGCGTTTAGCACAATTGAGTCAAGAAATTGATTCTGCTACCGAACGTTGGTTAGAATTGGCGGAACGGGTGAGTTAGTTGCATATTCTACCACTTGCCAATAGACTTATCCAATAACTCTTGTGGGGTGGGCATTATGCCCGCCTTTAAGCGTAGTTTTTAGAGAGGTATAATGCATTTCTATTCTCTCTGAAAGAAAGCCTGCACTTGCTCTGCCGATAAGCACAATATCTCAGCAATCTGACTAACTTCCATCCCCGTAGCCAGGAGATTTTGGGCAGCTTGACGCAGTTGAGCTTGTGCTTGTTCTTTCTCCAGTTGTGCTTGTTCTGTATCGGTTAGAAGCCAATTTCCTTCGCGATCGCACCAACGCAACCAATGACTCGGAACATCCTCAAAAACCCCCGACCAAATGCCCAATCCAATCTCTAAATCCGCCAACCAAATGCGAGGATTATTTGAATTTTGCGACTGTTCAAGATAGCGTCCGCCATCCAATTTGAAATGTCGTAATTGTTGGGTATAGCGACTGTAAATGATGTAGTGAGGAATCCGCAAATACTCCTCATAAACCTCAAACTTACTCGGTGGATTTTGACGTGTCAGTCGCGTCGTTTCTATCTCCTCTACCCTATCGACATCATCTGCTTTATTTGATGATTCATTGTAAAACCGTCCCAGATCTTCGCTTTCAGTTCCGGGGGACAAGAATTCTACCACCACATAGGGATGCTGTCCTTCCTGCCAACTCACATAACTGCGGCGCAGATCTGTACCCTCGTATAAACGCGGGACATTAACTACCAAAAACCAATCGGGACGTTTATGCCATAGGGGATGCTTGACATCGTAGTAGAGGTTGAGGTCAGACGCAGTGAAGCAATTTTCGCGAGAGTATTTGGTTAATCGCAGCGTTCGGCTCAACAATTGAGGTTGGAGGTCATGAAATTCATCAGGCAAACCAGGTTCCTCCGGATCTTCGCTGGGTAGATCGTACATCGTTGGCAATGTCTCTTTGGGCGACAAGGGCGGATCGACTTGCTCGATCGGCGTGTGGGGAACGAGAACCATCGCCACCTCCAATGGATTTCAACCTTAATTTAATATTATGCTGCTAGATAACCCAAGTTGCTAGTTACATCCCAAGGCATTGAAACCCGGTTTCTCTGAAACAAGACCTGCGATCGCATCTTGATCAAAAGTTACAATCGCTTTCGCTCTAAACAACGGCTTTCTTCCCTTCCTTGCGTCGCCGAAGTAACAACGCCCCTACAGCAGGTAGCAACCCTAATACCGACGCTGGTTCTGGTACAGACTTGGGGGGATGCGGTACGAAATCAGCCTGGTAGATGCCAGAGGAACCATCGGTAAAGCGGACAGAAAAGACAAGCGAGTTGCCACTTAACATTTGACGACTCACCCCTAGATAATAAGGGGCAATTACCTTGCCATCCAACTGTTCGCCTTCTGCGATAACTCTGGTCAAGCTGCCGCCAAGAGTCGTGTATATTCCATTGCGAATCTCTGGAAATCGAATCGGGCCAGGACAAAACTGACGCGGAGAACAAATAGGGCCAGGAAATTCTCTGAAACCCACAAGATCGCCACCTACAAAGGCAACGCTACCCTGGTCTAAGGAAAGGCCACCGAAATTAAAACTGCCTACATTTAAGCCAGCTAAATTGAAGAAATTGCCAATACCACCAGGAACAGGAGTATTGGTATCAGCTATTAAACTGACTTTTCCATCAACAATAGTGTAAATCGCCGTTGATGGTTGATTACTGTAGCTAACGACAGAAAATGCTATATCGTCGTTGTCAACTAGAGGTTGCCCTGCGCTAAAGTTTAAATCAGTTCTGCCACCAAGCATGATAGTAGCAGGGTCTACAATTTTCTTGATAACGCCCCCGGTGTAAGTGTAGATCCCTGAGCGCCAATTATTTATGGTGCCATCAACAGAAGTGCTAGAGGCAAACACCACATCGGCATTGCTCAAAGAATCAAGGTTGCTGGTCACTTCAGGAAGAGGAGTGGAACTGTCTACTACCCGTTGTAGGGTTCCCCCTGCATTTGTGAAGAGCGCTACATTTTCAAAACTTGAACCCCCATAAAACGCTACGTTATTGCCTTTAATAGACAAACCACCGCCAAACGTTGTAAAGTTACTGTTGTCGCCTGGAAGAATGGTAGATTGGTCTATTACTCGATCCAGCACTCCCCCAATTACTGTGTAAATTCCGTAGACATCGGTACCGCCTAATGGATTTGGTTTATTTCCTGAGCCACCAAAGACTATATTTCCTTTGTCTATAGCAAGACCTAAATCTAAGCCAATAAAGTTGACATCGCTGAAAGGAACAGGCGTGTTGGTATCTACGACTGTTTGCAGCATTCCTCCAGCATAGGTATAAATTCCTCGCTGTTCAACACGTCCTTGGTTACCACGTTCACCGGAAAATACTACGATACCGTTATCTATTACAGGTGTGTTCAAGAAAGTAAAATTGCCACCGCCCCCAGGAATCGGGGTATTGGTATCTACAATCTTGCTAAAGGTAAAGCTAGCAGCTTCCACAGCTCCTGCTGTTAGCCAACCCAGTGACAAAGCGATCGCCACCATTTTTGAAAGTGGTTTGATTGTATTCGTCAGAAACAGCGATCTCATAAAACTTCCTCCTTCACCCTGTGCTTAACCACAAAGATGCAGCTTTGTGAATTTAGCTTTCCCCTAATCATCCGGCATAAACCGTAAAATTAGGATGAAGTTCTGGCAAAGTTTTCGTGAAATCTCTGTAACATTACGTAAATTGTTCGCAACCGTCTAAATGCGATCGCTTATTGGCAACTGATTGGAAGCAGGCATTCTGGAACTGTTTGATGCTGTAGGGGCGGGTTTTACCAACCATTCTGTGGAACCAAGAAAGATTTCGTTCAACCCGCCCCGGACGGATATAATATAGTTTCCGTTTGCATCGGTATTAAGTAGGTAAGTAAAACTAAATTGAACAAGAGGCGGGGGCGGCGCCCCCCCCACAAAAATTCCAGTTTTTTGTGGGTGGGTCGTCCCGCCCGCCCCACACTTGCATAACTATTTTCACTTTATTTACTTGTACCTACTTACTGCGCGTAAGGTCAATTAGCAATTAGCAATTAGCAATTATGCAAATAGATTTGATATTACCTATTTCCGTTTTGCTTTCACCGCTCTAGACTCTACTGTAAATGCTGGAATATCTTGCAGTTCAGTATCCCTCAAGCTGTATTGTTCGCAAACCAAACTGAGACGAGTGCCGCTGGTTTTAACCGCATTGACAGAATGGGTCAGATCGCCTTGAAAATACAGCAGTTTGTTCACCTCTGGCTTAATCTGTCCGATATACTTTTTCTGACAGCGCAGCACCAATTCTCCCCCTTCTAAATTCGGTGGAACTTGCACGTAAAGCACGCTGACCACTAGGGGAGGTTCTACTGTTTTACAGTAAGACCTTAAAGAGCGATCGATATGCGGATCGACGCGGGAACCTTCCTGGAGTAGCAGCGGATTGAGGTAGAACGCATTGCAGGTGGGTTGTAGTGCTTGGTCTAAATAGGGTTTGAAGAAGGGAAATCGCCTTTCTACTTCCCCAATTTCCGAACGTTGAAACACTACGGAAAACCCTTTAGTGCCAATAAAGTCGCGGTTGAGGTTGTTGATGGCAAGATAAGGACATGCCAGAATTTCTCCGCGCAAATCGTTGAGGTAAGCAATTGGGAAGGCGTTGGGATGTTGATGATAGTAATTCAAGGCATTAAGAGGCATTTAAGCGGCAATCCTATCACCTTTGTTTCTGCGTCGCTCTCTTTTCCGAGAAACCCGGTTTCTGGTCCTATCACCTTTGTTTCTGCGTGGCTCTCTTTTCAGAGAAACTTTGGTGTTTGCGTAAGTCTTGAAGCACTTACCCAGAACCTCGTCGTACACCCATACAAAAAAGCTGTTGAGCAGATATTCAGAATTTTCAATACTGCTCAACAATTGTGATGGGATAAATCGTCACGGTAACGATTTCTACCGTTCCATCCGGTGTTTGTTTTATTTCAGTAATCTTGTGACGCGAACGTCGTATTCAATCCCTAGTGGATGTTCGTTTCTGGCTTGGACTCGCGCCATGCCGTCGGCTTTAGCTTTGGATTCTGCATCGATTTCATACCTTGTTGTCCCGCAGCGAAAAGCATTGGTCTTTGGTTCAGTGCATTCTTTAATATCGACCAATACTTCATATGTGTGAACCATTTGGGGCCTCCTCGTTCAATGTGCAAACGAATAGGATACACGGATCAGTATATGAACGCGCAGAGGTGTAAATTCTCAAACAATACAATTCTTATTAACTCTTTATTTTCATTTAATATTGTGTATATTAATTGATATAATCAGGACTTACGCAAGGGCGATCCTAGAAACCGGGTTTCTTGGCGTAAGTCCTGATAATATGCTCAAAATGGCGCGAAGTCTTGCAGCTGAACCATCTTTCCCGATTGCGGATGCTGGAAGCAAAGTTCCCTGGCGTGCAGATGTAACCGATTAGCAACAGCACGGCATCCATAAAGTCTATCTCCCAAAATGGGCATCCCAAGTCCTCTCGCATCCGCCGCATGAACTCTCAACTGATGAGTGCGCCCTGTCAACGGCATAAACTCAACGCGAGTGCAATTTCCCTCTCTCGCCATCACCTGAAAGCGAGTCACGCTGGGTTTTCCATACTGCCAATCGACTTGCTGGTAGGGGCGATTTTCCGGATTTCCCCACAGTGGCAGTGCGATCGCACCTCGGTCAGCCGTTACAATACCCGAAAGCACCGCTTCATAAACTTTGCTAACCTGCCGTTGTTGAAATTGCTGGCTAAGTTGGCGATAAGTTTGTAAATCGCGAGCTAGTAGAAGAATACCAGAAGTTTCTCGATCCAACCGATGCACGGCAGTAAGCGAATTGCCATCCGGTAACAAATTACGCAAGCGACTGAGAACGCTGTCTTGATTTTCAAAATAACGACCGGGAACTGATAGTAACCCAGGGGGTTTGTTGATGACAATTAACCATTCATCTTCATAAAGAATGGGTAGCATTTGCTCAGTTCCGCCAGTTCCGCCAGTTCCGCCAGGGAATTTATTCCCTGGCTGATAGCTCAATTCGGTTAAACCAGACTGAAATTTAGTATCATTAGTCGGTTTTAACCGACTTTTGCTATAGCTGTGGAAATTTATTTCCTGGCGGGTTGGTGATTGAGAGACTGGCTGATAGCTGAAGTCGGTTAAAACCGACTGAAATTGAGGCTGATTAGTTTGTTTGAATCGACCAGCAACTAGAGGCTCTGCCTCTAGGTTCTCGTTCCCAGGCTCAGCCTGGGAACGAGGTGTGGGAGGAACTAGAGGCAGAGCCTCTAGATTCTCGTTCCCAGGCTCAGCCTGGGAATGAGGTGTGGGAGGATCTGCCTCCCCATGATTGAAAATGGTGCAAGATGTCAAATTTATTTCCTGGCCGGCTGGTGGTTGCGAGACAATATAATTCCCAGGCTCAGCCTGGGAATGAGGTGTGGGAGGATCTGCCTCCCCATGATGGAAAATGGTGCAAGATGTCAAATTTATTTCCTGGCGGGTTGTTGATTGCGAGACAATATAATTTTGAGACAATCCTGACAGCAGAAACCCCATCAATGGCTGACAGCGATCTGCACAAGCACCGTAGAATTCCCCCTGAATTTTGTCACCATTAGCACAGGAAGAACCCCACCAAAACTCTGCCATTGCCAATGGTTTTAGATTCTGCGTTGCAGCATAGTGGAGCAATTTTGGGGCGCAACAGTCACCCGTTCCAGTTGGCAAACCTCCTGGCATTAATTGTTGAAGCGATCGCGAGTTCCCTAAAAAATTCATCATAGTGTAAGCTGCGTGCATCTGCGCCTGGAGTTGGCGGGAAAGTTGTTTCCGTTGTTGTTTCAATTCGCACATCCGTCCATCTGCTGCTGCGATTAATTGCTTTAGTGGTTGCAATGCTTCATCCCGTTGGCGTTTGAGTATTCGTCGCTCAATTCCATCTTGGCGACTTTCTTCATCGAGTTGTTCGAGGGCAACTTTAAGCGCTTCTCCAGTTAGTGTTTCGCAGCATATCTGACGTTTTTCCTGTCGTTGCTGCTTGCAATTTTTATGGCGCAAGCTGAGTGCTTGCAAGCGCAATTCAAACTCGCGAGATAGGGTTTCATACTGCTGTCGTTGTGGAAGTTGCTTAAGGGTAATGAGTTCCTGTTTAATAGCTTCTAATTCGGTCAAAGTGCGGGCTTCATCTAGGGCAACTTGTTCCCGTCCTGGAATCGGCGGTACCCAGCCTTCAACGACGCTGGAAGCATTTAGCAACCCGGAGAAGGCTTTGAGTATCCCTTGTTCGCCAGAAGACCGTTCCACCAGCAATACGCCATACATCTTGCCCTCGCGGGAATAGCGGTCATCGGTGGCAAGGTATTGCATTAAACTATAAGCGATCTTTTCTACCAAACGAGTGCGGGGTAGTCTCAGCAACTCGCCAGTTTGAGGACACAACCCTTCATACCAATAGGTGGGAGATAAGTCACTGACTGCACAATCCCAGTCGATGAAATCTGAAATTGGGTGCAAAAGTACCATAAATAAAAGGTATGATTTCTATTCTGTATAAAAATAGATTAAGCAAAAATTAGATTCTTGTCATGATGCACACTAGCCAAAAACTCACTTTCCCCACAATGGGATGCGGCACTTGGGCATGGGGAAACCGACTGCTCTGGGGATACGATGAAAGCATGGATAACCAGTTGCAAGCGGTTTTTAACCTTTGTGTCAGCAACGGCGTCACCTTATTTGATACAGGTGATTCTTACGGAACCGGGCGATTAAATGGGCGCAGCGAGCAACTATTGGGACAATTTTCTAGGGAATATCAAGGTGCAAACAAAGAAAATATTTGCATTGCCACCAAGCTAGCTGCGTATCCCTGGAGATTAACCCGCAAGTCAATGGTATCCGCTGGTAAATCTTCTGCTCAACGCCTGGGAAAAAACGTCGATTTAGTGCAAATGCATTGGTCTACAGCCAATTATGCACCTTGGCAAGAAGCAGCGCTTTTAGATGGTCTTGCTGACCTTTACGAGCAAGGTTTAGTTAAGGGAGTCGGCTTATCAAATTATGGCCCTAAACGGCTGAAATGGGTGCATAAAAGATTTTCCGAACGAGGCGTTCCCATCGCTAGCTTGCAAGTTCAATACTCGCTATTGTCTACTTATCCCGTTACCGAATTAGGTCTGAAAGAAGTTTGCGATGAATTGGGCATAAAACTGATAGCCTACAGTCCGCTAGCCTTGGGCTTATTAACCGGAAAATACTCGGAAAAAGGGCCATTCCCAAAAGGGATTCGCTCTCTATTGTTTAGGCAGCTATTGCCAGGAATTCAGCCGCTTTTAGCATGTTTGGGAGAAATAGCTCAATCGAGGAACAAAACCCTATCCCAGGTAGCAATTAACTGGTGCATTGGTAAAGGAACCATTCCCATCCCTGGAGCGAAAACAGTGGAACAGGCGGAACAGAATATAGGCGCATTAGGTTGGCAATTAGATACTGGGGAGATAGCAACTTTGGATAAAGTGGCTGGGAGTCTTAATAAAAAAATGGTACAAAATATATTTCAGACTCAGTGAAAACATTTGCGGCAACAATCAAGAGGTTGAGATAAGTTCAGCAATAAGCTCTTCAGATATAAACTGCTTGAAATCTAAAATTTCAATCAGCACTAACTTTTCATCGTTTGAGTAATGAAGAATGACTTGCCCTTCATCTTCTGCATAAGCGATCGCATCATTCGATAGCTCAATCAGAAGCGCATCAACATCTTTGCTGTACCTAACTCTTTTCATAACGGCTTCTCCTAGCTGGATACATTGTAATTACAAGAATGAATGCCTCGTATTCTCGATAGACAACCCGTAGCACCAAGTTTTCATTAAGCTGTTTTTGTGCTGTGATTTTCTCACCTTCTCCCGGTTCTTGTCTATCGGGAAAACGAATGGTTTCAATAATAAATTCTTGAGCAATTATCATCCCCCTTTCACTCAGTAGAGCCATTTTGAACAGGGCATGGTCGCTCAACCGAATTTCCTTTGCCATAGTTTAAACACGATAACTCAATCCCGGTTTTAAAATGTTCATCTTTTGATAAGTATTATAGGCCAATAGACAGCTAGCTTGCTCACGGTTTAATTCCCTTAAATCGTTCTTGGGCTGCTTTAAATGATTGTTGCATCACAGATTGAATTTTCTTGGGATCGGGTTTCTTTCCTCCCATTAAATCGCCAAAATAAACGCAGGCAGCTTCCCCTAGCGACCATGTATAAGCACCTGCCCAAGATGCGGCGATGACGCTGCCAAAACCGGGGATAAATTTGATTAATTCCCGTCCAATTGCTTGGGCGAAAAAACCACCGCCGATTGCACTCACAATTGCCCCAGCTTGGGAGGGGGTCAGCGTCTGCCCGTATAATGTCCCCAGTACCCCTACCATCGAGCCTTGCAACGCAGTCAGTACAGGCATTGTGGCAAATGGCAAGGGAACTGCGGCGAGGGTAGCTGCCATGATGCTAAATGCTAATACGTAACGCCGCCCCACATCCCGGTACAGGTTGCCAATTTTTTCCCCTGTTTCTTTATCTAATAATTGATGAATCGCACCTGCTTCGGCTGCGGGGAGTAAATCTGCTAAAGTATCTCGCAATGCTTCTAAGCCATAAAATACGGGCGTGTAGCCGTCTTCTTCTAAGGTAAAGTCGATTAAAACGGCTCGATTATACAACCCTTTAAATGCTTCTTCTATCGCCGCAAAGGCTCGCTTCACTTCCTCATATTCTGGTGGATAAGCTGGATGATTTTCCGTCCCGTGTGGATAAATTTCATGCAAGCAAGTCACTGCTAACAAACAGGGTATATCTGGATATTTCTGTCGCAATTTTTGGGCAATTTGTCGCAGCGTATCGGTGGCGAAGTCATTAATTTTAACTGTTAAAATCAGGACTCTCGCACCGCGACTATTCTGTTGCAAGTCTCCTATCAGTTCTTGAATAATTGCCTGAGTATCAAGATTGACATCTCCCAGTCCAACTGTATCGGTAAAAATCAGCAACGGCAGGTCACTCGAAGGATAAGCATAGCGTTCGGTATGTTGCGTGTGAGGACGAAAACCCTGCCCCACAATTTCTGCGGAAACTCCCGTCAATCCCCGCACAATTGAACTTTTCCCCGCTTGAGGTTTACCAATTAAAAGCGCTTCCGTAGTTGGCAATTCTGCCCGCACAGTCTCTAAAATCTCTGCAACTTGCTCTTCAGAGACGCTAAACCATTGAACCACCGTTTGTGCGACTTGTTCTACGGGTAAAAGTTGCGTCAAACGTGTCATTGCGTTGTTCCAAACACCCGCAATGCGGTTTTTCCAGATATCATTTACCGGCTTAGTTTTTTTTTCACTATCACGTTGCTCAGTCATATCATTTTCGCTTGCATCGCAAGTGTATAGTAGGGGCGGGTAATACCTGCCCATTCTGCCGCAACACGAAATATTTCGTTAAACCCGCCCCTACAACCATGAAAGATAACCTAGTTATGCCCCTTTTACCAACTTCCGTGAGATTAAATTTAAATCTGCCATCTGCAATCTGCAATCTGCAATATTATATGCCCGCAATGGTAAAAGCAGCCCAGTGGTACGGATGAGCAAAGGGAGGTTGAGATGAACTCATTTTAGCCGTATCTCTTTGCAGGACGTTCGCTTCTGTTCTGAGGTATTCGCTGATACTGGGTGCGTAGTCAGCTAATTGGGTGGCTAGGTCTTGATACCATTGTGCGAGTTCGCTGTAGGTGAGGGCGCGCAGCCATTGCTGTGCTTGTTTTAGGGCGGCTGCTGGGGCGATGCCTACCCCAATCCTTCGGTAGAATTCAATCGTTAATAAGCCACGGGAAATCGCTTCTACCGTCCACAAAGTACTTACTATATTAGTTACACCACGACTGAGGAAAGCACTGACTAAACCGACGAATTCGGTCGCGTTCGCGCCGCGTGCCGTCAGGCGTATCGCACTCTTACCAGTTACGCCGGTTTCACAAGCCGATAGGTAAACAAGTTGGTAGCTGTTGAGGTAAAGGCGGCTAATATCTTCCAGGGTTAATTGGTCTGGGTTGGTTAAAGCTAGGGCAGATTGACTCGGTGTTTTGGGGCGATCGCTCGCCTTCCCCGTGTAGTGAAAGATACCGTATCCCGAGGAAAGCGCCGTGACAACCCGTTCTTTAGTAGCGATCGCATCATCTATCCGCATCGGGTTCTGGAACATCTGGGTCACACCCGCCGCCTCAATTTGGGAATAAAGTAACGCTTCTACCCCTTCCCGGTGAAAACATTCCACACTGAGTAATGCTGTCGGGCGTTCCCGATCCGATGGCGGCGGGGAAATTTGTCCAAGTCGTTTTAAGGTTAAACCGATTTGGGCGCTGGGCAGATAGGAAATGATGAAACGATCCCCAAACAGGGCATGGAGGGGCAAGCGGTGCAGGTCGCGGTGAGGAATTAAAATTAAGTTTTTGACATTTGCCGGTATTTGTGATAATATATCCGCCACATTCAGGATAACCGCTAAATTATTCAATTTTTCGATTAAGTTACCGCGCCACCTACTGGTGGTGACCTCTGGCTGTGGTTCCAGGTGGCGGTCTGCCTGATATTGTTGATCCCAATCTTTGACCCAATTATCGAATTCGCGCCAGCGTTGCACTGGTATTGGCAGTTCTTCCCCATTGGCGGGTGTGACTGCGCTTGGGACGAGGGGTTGTTGGGTGTCGTGGGTGATAACGAATCCGGTGAGCGCCGCGGGGCTGAGATGCCAATAAATAATTGCGGTTGAAGGGTTTAGCAGTTGTTGTAGGTCGTTCCAGGTAGGACTAGGAAGATCCTCGTTCCAATCACCCAAAAACCAGTTAAAGCAGGCATTTTTGCCTTTTTCTGCCAGTTCGAGGGCTTGGGTTAATTGCCCGGATTGCACGGCTAAATCTACCATTAACTGGTGAAAGCCGATCGATTGAATCAGTACGGGGAGACCAAGAATACCCGATTGTTCTTCTTGATCGATTAAACGTTCAAGCAACTGGGAACCGCGTCCTAGTTCTTGTGCTTTTTCGATTTGACCTAAACTCAAATAAGTTCGGATTAGGTCTTGCAATACTTGTAAGTGTCCTAGGGGCGATGCCGATGGGGTGAGAGTATTGAGGGCAAGTTCGTACTCGGAAATGGCTTTGCGCCAATAGTCGTGGGGGTAAAGCGCCCAGCGCCCTTGATCGTAGTAAGCATTGCCTTTAGCGCGATGCAATTGACCCCAACCTTCGGGTTGGGTGGTGGATTGGATGTATTTTAATCCTTCGTTAAAGCTGGCGATCGCATCTTCAAAGCGTCCTAATTCCGCTAAAGCTTGTCCCCGGTTATTCCAAGCCCAGTGTGAGGTGGGTTCGATTTGTAACACGCGCTCAAAAGTGGCGATCGCTTCTTCATATCGTCCCAAATCTGCTAGGGCGACGCCTCGGTTACTCCAGACCGCACTCGCATGGGGATCTAGTTCTAAAGAGCGGTCGTAAGATGCGATCGCACCTTCCGGAGATCCGGCAGTTTGTTGCTGCACCCCTAAATTAAACCAGCCATCCGCCGTATCCGGTTCTGTTTGATCGATCGCCACCGATTTATTAATCAATTCCTGAATAATCGCTTGCGGATCTGTGGCATCAATTTGCAGTTGAGCAGCAATTTGCTCAACTAAACCTTGGTCTTGCTGTAACAAATCGAACAACTGATCGAGGGTAACTGGTTGAGCTTCTAAAGGTCCTTCTTCCTCGATGGGTGCTTGTATAAGTGGGGATGGCGGCGGGGTGGGCACGGTTACGGGTGGTCTGGTTTGCCGCAGCAGCAACTGCATCCCAATTTCATAGGCAGTATTTGCCAAGGGTGTGGTACTGAGTTCGCCTAAGCGCACCATCCTACTTGCCAACTCGTTATTGCGTGCGGGAGATGCGAGCAACCTTTCGCCAAAGCGACGCAACCAATTTGTCCATTGTTCGTCGGTAATGCGCCCTTGTAAATCTAGCAGAAACTTGGAAACCCTTTCTTTAGGCCAACCATGCGCCACACCTTCCAATAGCTGCATCAATAAAAACTCGTAATCTGCATCTGCCAAAGGAGGTAGATTAGCCTGACTCTGTGTTGCTGTGGCAGAGGATAAGGAAGCTCTTCGCCGCCTTCTTTCTGGGGTATTCTGTCCCAACCAGCGCCGAAACCAACTAGCGATCGCATTCCATATCCGCCTTAACATTTATCACCCCTTTGCGTAACACTGCATTCTGATTTTAGAGAAATGTGGGTGCGACGGTTGGCGATCGAGGTTTTAAATTCTGTTGTTTCAATCCCATGTGGGTGGGTTGAGGCTATCCCTGGGGCGATAACGCAGAGTTATACTGAAAAGATATTCTCCACGTAACATAGGTTTGATGCCTACCGACGCGCAACTGAGGTGTTTGTACAGAATTGCCTACCAGTTGACATATCTAATGTTTCAACCGATTCAGCTTATTTGCATTGACGGTCGCACTCAGAATCTATTTATCTTAGCAGGGCAAGAAGAGGAAATCGAGTTTGAAATCGCTCCCGGATGGGGAGGTGCTGTAATGAGCCAAATTGACTACACGGCTATTATGTCCGATCAAGAGTTAAGGCGATACTTTCTCAATCATCGAGAAGATCAAGCCGCTTTTGTTGCCTATCTAGCAAGGCGTCGAGAACGAAAGCGCCCCGTCATAACAACGGTCAACGATCCGGATTTCGATGCCAAGATTCTCACAGCAATCCGTCAACAGTTGTAGGGGCACGGCATCAATAAGCTTTGTCGCTAACGAGAAGGCTTTTTGCCGCCGTGCCCCTACAATAACTGTGTTGAAAACATCTGTAATTTCGATACAACCGCAATCCATATTACACATCATCACCAGAGTCGCCGCTTTACTAAGTTGGTTTCAGCGCTTCAGCTTGTTTCAAACTAGCTTCTGCTTCCTCATTCCGTCCTAAATTACTCAGCGCTATGCCTCGGTTATACCAAGTTTCATAGCGATCGCTCTTATATTCCAACGCTTTATCCCAAGACGCGATCGCTTCCTCATACCTCCCCAAATTCCCCAACACCAAACCCCGGTTAAACCAAGCTTGATGATCTTCGGGTTTAATTGCCAAAACTTTATCGTAACTCTCGATCGCTTCCAGCAGACATCCCATGTATCCCAATACCACGCCTCGGTTATACCAAGCTTGGTGATAATTGGGTGAAATTTCCACAGTTTTATCCCAAGCTGCGATCGCTTCTTCCATCCGTTCTAATTTAAACAGGGCATTTCCCCGATTATTCCAAGCGTCGGATTTGTCTGGTTTGAATTCTAAAGCTTTGTCGTAGCAAGCGATCGCATCTTGATAGCGTTCTAAGTGAAAAAAAGCATTCCCCCGGTTGTACCAGACTTCTGGCGCGCTGGGTAGAATACCTAAAGCACGGTCGTAGTATGCGATCGCACCGCTATAATTCCCAGCATTAAATAGCTCTATTCCTTGCTGGAACCATGTTTCCACTTGTTGAATCGGGCTAGTTGTCTCTTCTTCCGCCGCGCCTGGGAACGTTTCTGCGAGTCGTTGGCGCATTTCCCTACCAATATCCCCAGCAACAGAGCATAATTCCCCGCAGTCAATTTCGCCCAATTGTACCATCCGCCTTGCCATCTGGCGGTTTGGCACGGGCGAGGCGAGTAATTGTTCCCCATAACCGCGTAACCACGCCACCCAGTCGGCTTCCTGACTGCGATGGGAAAGCGCCGCTAGCGCTCTTAAAACCTGCACTCGCCCCCACCCGCCTTCGACGCCTTCAAGGATTTGCCTGAAAAAATGTTCGTATTCCCGTGGCGTTAGGGGTTGATTGTTTGATTTCCGGTTCAATTCCGGATGTTGGGGCGATTTTTTCGCCTCAACCGCAGGCCGAAACCATTTTAAGAGCGATCGCCTCACCGACTCTATCATCTGTTGTATCCCAGGGTCGCATTCATCCCAAATTTTATCGAGGTTTTTCCGCAGAAACTGTCGATTTTTACCGTTGGCGATCGCAATTTATATTGACATCGATGAAACAACCCAGCGAATCCCATTCACCAGATAATATCCTCCAGTCAGAATTAGTAGCCCCCCAGCCAAGGCTAAAATTCGCTCCGAGTATGGCAACAAAATGCGGGTTTGCTTGGCTAACCCCGCAAACAGACTCGCCAGGAAAATCACCGCCGTGTTGCCCAAAGCATAGCAAACCATTGTCAGCATACTTTGTAACCCAGACCCCGTCGCAGCGGCAGCAGTTAAAACCGCAAATAAAACCGGACTGCTACAGGGAGAACTTACCAAAGCAAATGTTAATCCTACACTATAAGCGCCTAAGCTTGAAGGCAATTGCCGGTTAATTTGGGGTAAAGGTAGATTGAGCCACCCGAATAAGTTCAATCCCATTACCAACATTACCAAACCCACTGCTAGCTCTACATAACCCCGGTATGAAAACAGCGCCGCGCCGATTAAGGCAGAAAATAAACCCAAACAGCTGAGAACCGTCACCACGCCCAATACAAATGAACCAGCTTTGACAAAGGCATCTTTACGCGAGGTAATATCCAGAGTGCCGATGTAGCTGAGATTCACCGATAGTAAAGCTAGTTTGCACGGCGAAATGCTGGCAATTAAACCTCCCACAAACGCCAGTAAAAGTAGGAGGTACGAGTTATTGTCAGGGTTTTTACCTAACCATTGGTGATAGCTAATTTCCAGTTGGAAAACCAAGTGTTGCAGCGGTTGGAATATTTCGCTCCAATCGATCCAACTAACAGCCAGAATTAGTAAAATCGTTCCGGCGAATAGCAATCCCGGTAGCAATCGTTTGGTTAGATTGCGTTTATCAAAACTTTTAGATATCCACTTAGCCAGCGTCATAATTTTAATGCGTCCGCGCCGAAATCGTTTTTTTTCCACAATCTGTGGGGACACGGCATCAATTATCTTTGCCCGCTCTTTCCAAAGTTTTCGCTTGCCGTGTCCCTACCCGCTATTGCACTCCTGAAACAGATTTTTCCCTTGCCTTGTTTCTGCTTAACTCAAGTTGATAGTTATCTCAAAACAACGGTTGGCTAATTGCTAATGGCTCAATCAGGAAAAATGCTATATTCTTCATCCAATTAGCAATTAGCCATTAGCCAGCGCTATTTATTGACTTCTAAAATTGCGAGAACCTTTATAACCAGATATATCTGCCAGTTGATTTAAAGTCTGCATTCCCTTGTACTGCTGCCCGTTAATTTCCCAAGTAGGAAACCCATCTACATTCGCTTGGCGGCATAAATCGGGTCTGCCATTTTCTCCTCTGGGATCGCACTCGATATAAGTAATTTGGCTAAAAGCTTGTCTGCCAAATAATTCTTTCTGCCTAGTACAATAAGGACACCAGTAAGCCCCGTACATTTTAGCGCCTCGTTGTTTCAAATGTTCAGCCAATGCAGTTTCTGCCGCTCCAGAATTAGTGCTGATTTGCGAGTTTCTCCCTTGAGAAACAAGCGAATTTGATGTTAAACCGGATGGGATGGGGGCTTGCTGTTGGGCATAGGCAACAGTGCCTAACGCGGTTACTACTGCTGCCAAAGACCAGATAATAGTTGTCGATTTCATAAAGTCTGCCTCTTTTACCTGGAGTCGATAATTTTATAGTTATTTTAAATTGTGGTCTTGATTCAGCGGATGGTCAAGCTACTGAAATAGATAGTTGACTTTGGGATAATTTTGTGGTAATAAATTGGCGTGACAAAACAAACCTGGTTGCGGTTCCACAAAAGACAATGGCTCGTTAACAAATGGAGCGGAATTCCCCATCCGTCTATAGGGCGGGGATGAATAGCGACCAAAAAATAACCTGAGGGATAGGGAATCCACAGAATCTACGCTATATTATGTTATCAGCAACTTCTGATGATGATAAATGCTCAAGGCGTATAAATACCGCATTTACCCCGCTCAAGACCAGCAAATATCTCTGGCAAAGTCTTTTGGGTGCTGTCGTTGGTATTGGAATTACGCCCTTTCTTTGTGCCAAGCAACCTATAAGGCTACAGGAAAAGGACTGTCACGAGGTTATATTCAAGGACTGTTGCCCGGTGTCAAAAAAGAATATCCTTGGCTAACAGATGCTTATTCTCAATGCTTACAGGTTGTGGCTCTCGACCTATCCACTGGCTACAAAAACTTCTTCGACAAGCGGTCGGAATTACCTAACTTCAAATCAAAGCACGGTCGGCAGTCTCTTAGTTATCCCCAGAATGTTTCCTTTGACGGTGATTACATCAAGCTGCCAAAGATTGGTTTAGTGTATTGCCGTCGTCATCGGGACTTTTCAGGGAAAATAAAAACAGTTACTGTCTCTAAAAATCCAGATGGTAAACATTATGTCTCCGTCTTAGTGGATGACTCAAAAGAGTTACCAAAGACAAGGGAGGGTAAGGCGATTGGGATTGACGTAGGATTAACCAATTTTTTGGCGATTACAAGCGAAGGTTCCAAATTTGGTAATCCTCGTTATTTTGCCAAGCACCAAAGGAATCTCAAGCGTCTTCAACAACGCTTATCCCGTAAACAAAAGGGAAGTAAAAATAGAGCCAAGGCCAGATTAAAGTGGCCGTACGCTCTAAAATCGCTAGATGCCGTGAAGACTTTCTCCACAAACTATCTCGCAGGATAGTCAACGAAAACCAAGTGATTGCTGTAGAAAATCTGCAGAGCAAAGCCATGGTCAAAAACCACAATTTTGCTAAAACGATTAGCGATGTAGGCTGGGGAATGTTTACCACAATGCTCAAATACAAGGCGCAATCAGAGGGTAAAATATACATTGAAATTGATAGGGTTTTCCCATCTTATAATACTTGTAGTGTCTGTCTAAACAAAGTGGGTAGTTTACCCCTCGATGTTAGAAGTTGGACTTGTAAGCATTGTTCTACCGCCCTTGACATCCTCTCGCGCTAATCCTTGCGGATGTAGCGGGAGATTCCCAAGACTCACGACTTGGATTTCTGTTTCCTTCCGTTTCCGGTTTTTCCCAGTTGCCCTTTAGACTTATGCCTATCAGGTCTTACACTCGCTCCACAGACTGCAACGGTGTGTCCCACCGCCAAAATATTGCGACTGGCGTTGATGTCTCTGTCGTGGTGCGTCCCACATTGAGGGCAATCCCACTGTCTGATATTCAACGGCAGTTTATCAACAATATGTCCGCAGTTCCCACAGCGTTTAGAGCTAGGAAACCAACGATCAATTTTTACCAAGGTTCGACCATACCACTTGGCTTTGTACTCCAGTTGTCTCACCAACTCGCCCCATCCAGGATCACTGATGGCGCGGGCAAGTTGCGGATTCTTGACCATGTTCTTAACTGCCAAATCCTCGACCACTATCGTTTGGTTTTCACGTACCAGTCGAGTTGTCAGTTTGTGCAGATGGTCAATTCTTGCATCAGAAATAGACGCTTGAATGCGAGCAACTTTGAGTCTTGCTTTATCTCTATTACGAGAGCCAAGGCGTTTGCGACTCAAAGCCTTTTGCGCTCTTTTCAGCTTTTGATAGTGCTTGTCAAACACCTTGGGGTTAGCAATTTTTTCGCCTGTACTCAGGGTGACAAGGTTACTAATTCCCACATCCAATCCCACAACACTATCAACTGGTTGCAGTTTTTCATCTCTGGGATCGTTAATCCGCAAGCTGACAAACCATCGTCCAGAAGGGTCAAGCCTAACCGTAATGGTTGTAGGTTCACATCCGGTGGGAAGTTGTCTAGACCATTTAATTGGCAATGGTTCTTGACACTTTGCCAGGTAGACCTGTCCATCCTTGCACCTAAAAGCAGACTTGGTAAATTCTGCACTACCACCGCTACGCTTCTTTTTGAAGTTGGGATATTTTGCCCTACCCGCAAAGAAGTTAGTGAATGCAGTTTGCAGATGCCTCAAGCCTTGCTGCAATGGCACACAACTAACCTGATTCAAAAACTGGAGGTCATCTTGTTTTTTCCACTGCGTCAACATAGCAGAGGTTTGAACCTAATCTACTCGTTCTTGCCTCTCATACCAAGCCTCGGTTCTCGCTGCCAAGGCTCGGTTAAACACCAACCGCACACAACCAATTGTTCGCCGCAAGAGAGATTCTTGCTCGACAGTTGGGTAAAAACGGTAGCGGTAGGCTTTTTCCATATCTCACATTTTACCATCAAATCTGTGAAACTGTTAATTGCCACCGGGATTGACCGGATGGCAATTAACCTCCCATTGCTCACGTCGCTACAACGCGAAGCGTTTAGCGGGTGTCTCCTGGGAGGTGTTAGATGAAGCCCTGGGAATATTGTCGTTAGGAACTAGCGATACTGCCCTGGGAGGGGATGTAAGTCGGACTGGCAAAATTTCGGTTTTGTTGGAAGCTATCCCCGTTGAATTGGGAAACCCCATCCGCCATGGGGTGGAGTAGTTCACCTGAGTCCCCATGCCATACGAACCGTTACATCATAAGTATCGTCCCCAGAGGTTTGGGGATTTGGTGGGTCAAGAAGCAATCGCAACTACCCTCACCAACGCCATCCTCTCCAGACGCATTGCTCCAGCTTACCTGTTTACCGGCCCCAGAGGCACGGGTAAAACCTCCAGCGCCCGCATTTTAGCCAAGTCTCTCAACTGTCTCAACAGCGAAGTTCCCACAGAACTACCTTGCGGGGTATGCTCTGTCTGTCGCGGGATCGAACTTGCCAATGGTTCCGCCCTCGATGTAATTGAAATCGACGCCGCCAGCAATACAGGGGTCGATAACATCAGAGATTTAATCGAAAAAGCCCAATTTGCCCCGGTTCAATGTCGATACAAAGTATATTTGATCGACGAAGTTCATATGCTCAGCCAAGCGGCGTTCAACTGCTTATTAAAAACATTAGAAGAACCACCAAAACAAGTTGTATTTGTCTTAGCTACTACCGACCCACAACGAGTATTACCAACGATTATTTCTCGCTGTCAGCGGTTTGATTTTCGCCGAATTCCCTTACAATCAATGGTCAAACACTTAGGGAATATTGCCGCGAAAGAAAACATCGATATCGCCCCCGAAGCGCTAACCCTAGTGGCACAAGTCGCCCAGGGAGGACTGCGAGACGCCGAAAGCTTACTCGACCAACTCAGTCTATTACCAGGTCAAGTAACGGTAGATGGCGTTTGGGACTTAGTAGGCGCAGTACCGGAACGGGATTTGATGGCGCTTTTATATGCGATCGCAGATGATAAATCTGTAGAAGTTATCGATATTACCCGCCGCTTAATGGATAGGGGAAGAGAACCTTTAATCGTCCTGCAAAACTTAGCTGGATTCTACCGGGATTTACTCATCGCCAAAACCGCACCCAATCGCTCGGATTTAGTCGCCTGTACCGAACCAACTTGGAATCAGTTGTGCCAGTTTTCCCAAAAGTGGGAGATTCCTTACATTTTAGCCGGACAAAAACACCTCAAAGATAGTGAAGTTCAGATCAAAAATACTACTCAGCCACGCTTGTGGTTAGAAGTAACGCTGCTGGGATTATTGCCATCAGCAATTAACAGTCAGGTTACAGTTTCGCCTTCTCAGGAGCAAACTGTTGATAGAGTTTCTCACAATATTGGCAGACAACAGCAATCTCAGACCCAGCAGAAACCAACTTATCAACAGGAAAAAGCAGCAGAACTTTCTCCACCACCCGTACAACAAGAAACTCCAAAACCTACAATCCAAGATAGGGAAATCAACGCACCACAAACAAACGCCGAACCTAGTGAATTTACTGCCCCGCCGACCGAACTCGATGAAATTTGGCGACAAGTGATTGAAAACTTGCAACCCGCTACTAAAGCGCTAGTAAGTCAGCACTGCCACTTGTTAAACTGTGATGAAAATGTAGCGTATATTAAGGTTAGCACCGAGCCGTTATTTAAACTTGCTCAGCAAAAGTTATCCAATATAGAAGCGGCTTTTTTTAAACTTCTTAACCGTAAGGTGAAGGTAAAATTAGAAGTCGGCGGTTCTTCTCATTCTAGGACTGTTGGCAAATCTGAAACGCGATCGCATCCAAAAGAAAATTTCCCGCCGGATACTATACCCACTAGCACTACCAAACAATTTGACCAAAGTGAATTAGCAACGCCAAAGGAAATACAACCCTTGGCTAATACCGATTTAAAGATAGCAGACAAGGAAGACAAAGAGGAAAACGCCACTTGGTATAAAGCAACTTCGCCCGCTGTTAGCAATCCTTCTCCACTCCCCAAATCAGTCGTCCCAGAAGAGGAAAATTCACTGCCCTCATCGGCGATTCAAGTTGCAGAATCAACTGAAGATTCGGAGATTGATGAAGTAGCGATCGCCGCCCAAAAACTCGTCGAATTCTTCAAAGGAAAAGTCGTTAAACTAACCGATGACTTAGAATTACTCGACCCAGTTTCCACAACAACTACCCCCGCCGCCGACTTTAAACCCCAATATTCAGAGGCGACAGGGGAATTTGAATTGGAAGAACCAGATGACGAACCTTTTTAATTGCAGATAGATTCTGGGTAATGGGTAATATCATGTCCGCGAGAGATCGGTAGTGTATCGATGGCTAATTGCTAATTGCTAATTGCTAATTGTCAATTGCGTGAGAGCAGCCATTAGCCATTAGCTATTATCAGTTACACAACCGTTGCTACCTGACATGATATAATTGGTAATTGGTAATTGGCTCTACAGGTCGTAATTCCGATGTAACCGGAAACGATATAAAAGTTGGTTTAAATTTCTTCCAATTAGCCATTACCCTCGTGACCACGGCAGAGCCTAGTAACGCCATTACCCATTACCGGAATGCGCCGTTTTAACCCATTTCAGACGCTTGGGTCGTACTGACATGCGGGCGGTAACGCTAGCGACAACAAGAAACCAGTGGAACATATACAATATGCCGCGTAAAGTTTGCAGCAGCGTCACCCACAAAGAAGTCATTCGTTCTTTTTGAGTCACCTGGATGCGCCGCAGACCGCAAAACATGCTGACTAACGATAACGTTACAGTCATACCCGTTACGGGGGTGAGTATCGGCATTTGATTGCGAGCGATCGCCATCACCATATCCGGCACGGCGGCGGTAGGCAGGAGATATTGGAAAAACCAAAACATCAACAGATCGAAGGTTTTCCGCCTACCCAGACGACCTCTAACGATTGGCTGCCAATAATCCAAATAGCGCTGATAACCGCCTTCTGCCCAACGATTGCGCTGATGCCAAAGCGCCATCGGTCTGGTGACGCCTTCTTCATCGACTGCCGGATCGAGGAAAAACTCAATATCCCATCGCTCCAGGTGCAAGCGGATGGTTAAATCCAGGTCATCGGTAATCGTTTCTTCATTAAAACCATCGCAGCCAATTAAAGCCGTTCGGCGGATAAATTGACCGTTGCCGCGCAGTTCCCCGATGCCGCCGATGGCGATGCGCTGCTGCTGAAAGAAGCTGTCTAAAGCCATTTCAGCCGCTTGAGAACGGGTGAGGAAGTTGGTGGAGGAGTTAGCGATTGCTTTGCGCACCTGTACCGCCCCCACTTCCTGCCGTTCAAACAACGGCAGCACCCGCCGCACCAGATCGGGAGGCATCTGGGCATCCGCATCGAACACCGCGATAATGTCGCCCTTTGTCAGCGGTATGACTTGATTGAGCGCCCCTGATTTTCCGCCCCCTGCACCGGGTGCGCGATGGAACACCCTCAACTGGTCATATTTTGTCGCCAGCCGATCCAACAATAAGGGCGTGCCATCATCGCTGTTATCGTCGATCACCCATAGTTCATACCGACAACTTGGGTAATCGATATTACAAAAATTCTCCACTAATTTACCGATGACAGCTGCTTCATTTTTAGCCGCCACCAGCAAAGACACAAAAGGCGGGGCGTCCTGGGAGTCCAAAGATAAGATTTCCGGGACGGTTCTGGGTCGTGCCCGTACAACCCGCAGAACCTGAATCCCCATCAGAGTAGTCAATCCCAGTACGATCCAGGTTGCCCAAGAAACCAAGTGCAGGGCAATAGTGCCACTCCAAACGATGGTCAGCACCACAGCGGCTTTACGCCGACGCCCCGCGTAGGGATTTTGGCTCCTGGACTCCCCCCTTTTTAAGGGGGGGCAGGGGGGGATCAGATTTGGGATTGAGTCTGACTCCAGAGCGTTCTGAGTTTCTGGCATTTTGCCGACAGGAGGTTGAGATTGGGCATCCCCATCGGGGGACTCTAATCCAAAATCGCGTTCCCAGGCAGAGCTTGGGAACGAGGGCATCGGCAAGCCAAAATCGTCAGGCTCGTTGTAAGAATCGTTTTCGGGCCAGGAATTCGCTGGCATAGGTTACTTGATTCAACCACCAGTATTTGTCTACACCTTTGAAGAAGCTGGGGATCAGGTAACACCAGACCGTGCAGCCTTCACATACTGGAAGTTTACCTTGAGATTGGCGATAATTTTCCACTTCTTCCGATTCTCGGTAAAGTTCGTACAATCGCCCGTTAATCGGTACGCCAGTTTGAGCAAAGTGGTAACAAGGCAGCAGGAGTTCGTCGTTGGGAGAAATGGCAATCACCGCTTCCACTGCTTTACAGCGAGGATTTTTGGTGTCGTTGCCCCCAGCTGCAATAAAAGCTAATGCGGCTTTATTGTATCCCACATTGCTGTACTGTCTGGCTGCGGCTTCGATCGATTTGACGATTTCCGGCGTGGGATTTTTCTTGGAATTGTAATTGCTGTGGGCTGTGAACGCTGGGTTGAGCCAAACTCGGACGCCCAAGCGCTGCCCCAGTTCTCCCACTTCGCCAATCCGGTGGTAATTTTGGGCGGTGACGGTGTGGTTGAGGACGGGATATTCGCCCAAAGATTTGGCGATTTTCACCGACTCGACTAAATTGTCAAATATTTTCACACCCCGCGAATGGTCGTGACTTTCGGCATCCGGACCATCCAAAGAAAAATTCAGGAAGTCCACCAAGCCTTGAATTTCCTTAGCCCGTTTCGGGTAAAGAATCGTATTCGTGGTCATGCTGGTCGCGAATCCCAGCCGTTTTGCCTCGGTGTAGATTTCACCTACATCTGCACGCAGCAGTGGTTCGCCACCGGTAAAGTCTACGTATTTAACTCCCAGACGGCGCAAATCTACCAAATTACGGCAAATTGTCTCGAAATCAGCTTCTTTCCCCGGTTCTAGCGCCCAAATATCACAAAAATGACAGCGGGCGTTGCAACGGTAGGTTAAGTAGTAGTTTGCAACCAGAGGTGTCATAAGGGTTAGCCGAGAGGTTTTCCATATTTTGACACTCTGTGCGCCTCTTGGTACCGAGATGCTTCAGACAAGATTACGAGGAAACCCGGTTTCGACCTGGATCTCTGGTGGCCTTTCCCAAGGATTTTTCCGAGAAACCGGGTTGATTTGCCTGGGAGAAACCGGGTTTGGACCTGGATCTCTGGTGGCCAAACCAAGGATTTTTCGGAGAAACCGGGTTTCTTTTGGTGGCACTCCACACCCCGCTGCGTGGGAATAATAATAGATGAGGCAGCGATTCTCCGCTGCAAAGACGCGCCCGCAACTCAATCAATATAGCTAGAGCGAGGAAAATACCTATATGTCTATCGACAAACTACAGCCCGCCCCTCCCCAAACTTTGACCGTCTACATGCCCTACTACCAAGGGAACCAGCGCCAAGTGTTACCCTACGCGATGAGCCTCTACAAAGAAGGCAGTTTGGAGGGGGAACGCAAAATTGAAGGCGGTAGGAGCATCCCCTTCATCGCCACCTGGAACATCGCTAACCTGCCAGCGGACTTAACCCGCTGTCAGATGCGCTTTGACGGCAATGCCGAGCTGAGTTATGAAGTGACAATGGCTAATTTTGAATTTGTTAAATTCTTAATTGAACTGCTGATGAATTACAGAGGCACTCGCACGATAGATTTTTCCAAAACTTTCTACCGCAAGCTTTTACGTCTAGATGAATGAGCGCGCCTTTTTCCCTGTTAATGCCGTCGATTGTGACAATTTTTCAACGGCAATTGCACCTAGAATGAATGATGGGGCAAGACGCCAGTTACCAAATTTAAACGATTTAAGACTCCCGCCTGCTCCCCCAATCCCAGGGAAAAAAGTTTTTTAGTAAATTTTTCCGGAAACTAAAATTTAGTACCGCTTTTCCACTGTCAAAACAAGTTTTTCCACTGGGACGCGAAAGCGCCCGGAATCGAGGGGAGAGGGGGATTTGGCGTCAGTCGTGCCTGTGCCATTTGTTGAATTCAGGAGTAATTAGTGTGCCACAATCCACTGAGAAAACACGAAAAAGAGGGTCAAAATATCTGCTAGTAGGCTCAACTGAAGCTTGCAGCGGTAAGTCCACCACGATCCTGGGAATGACCCCGCAGTTACAGAAACGCGGACTCGACATCGCCTATGGTAAGCCGCTAGGAACTTGTTGGGAAGATGCCCATACCGATGGCATCGATGAAGATGCGAAGTTTTTGGCGCCGCTACTGCACCTAAAGGAAAACCGTTTGCTACGAACGATCCTGTTTCTCGATGAAACAACGATCCAAAAGCGGATGGTGGGAGAAGATCGAGTTGATTACGCCGCCTTACTGGCGCAAACCCTGGCGACGCCCGGTGGAGATTTAGTATTGTTAGAAGGCCCTGGGACGCTCGATGAAGGCAGTCTGTTTAACCTGTCGTTACTGGATATGGCTGAGTGCATCGACGCCTCGATTCTTCTGGTAGCGCGGTTTGAATCGGTTCTGGCGGTGCATAAGCTGGTGTCGGCAAAGCAAAGATTGGGCGATCGCTTGCTGGGTGTTTTGCTCAACGATGTCCCCTCGGAACAGTTGGAGATCGTCTCGACGATCGTCAAACCGTTTTTGGAAAATCGAGACATTCCCCTGTTGGGAATAGTACCCCGTAACACCCTGCTGCGCAGCGTCAGCGTCGGCGAACTCGTACACCAGTTGCAGGCAGAAGTACTCTGCTGCAAGGAACGCATGGACTTAATGGTCGAAAGCCTCACCATCGGTGCGATGAACGTATCTTCGGCGCTAAAGTATTTCCGCCAAAGAAGAAATATGGCAGTGGTAACGGGGGGAGATCGCACCGATCTTCAAATGGCGGCGTTGGAATCTTCCACCCAGTGCCTGATTTTAACCGGACACATCCCCCCAGTTGAGTTTATCCTCAGTCGCGCCGAAGAGGTAGAAATTCCGGTGTTGTCGGTAGATTTGGATACCCTCACCACCGTGGAAATTATCGACCGCGCCTTTGGACAAGTGCGCTTGCACGAACCAGTTAAGGTACAGTGCGCGTATCAAACGATCGGGCATCACTTTGAGATTGACCGACTGATGGCTAAATTAGGATTAGAAACTGCCCTGACGCTGCAATAGTCAAGGTTTGTTACAATAACTAGGTCGTTCAGCCTATAACCGGCCTTGAGTCAGTCGATAGATATTTCCAACGTCGATGTATTAGTCCAAGAACTGGCAACGATCCAGCAAACGGGTGCTAAGCGGATCGCCCTGTTGGGGTCGCGTCACGTTCCGATTACCCATCAACATCTAATTGAGATGATGAGCTATGCCCTAGTTTTATCGGGCAATCGGTTGATCACCTCCGGTGCCGGTGGCACCAACGGTGCTGCGATTCGAGGGGCGATGCGAGCTGACCCCAAACTGTTGACGGTGATTTTACCTCAAAGTTTGGAGCGTCAGCCCCGCGAATCTCGCGAATTACTAGAACAGGTGATGCATTTGGTGGAAAAACCAGAAAACGATCATCTGCCTTTGGGAGAAGCGAGTGCTTTGTGTAATCAGGAAATTGTCACTCGGTGTCAGCAGCTAATTTGCTTCGCGTTTCACGATAGCCGCACGCTGCTGCAAACTTGCAAGGATGCAGAAGACCAACGAAAACTGGTGACGTTGTTTTACTTTGATTAGCGTGGCGCGATTATTTGCCTGCAAAGTTATGCTAATTGCTAATTGCTAATGGCTAATTGCTAATTGGGCTAACCTTAAGCTATTAGTTATTAATTATTAGCAGAAATTAAACTTTTAAAATACAGGTGAATGATGCTATCTCAACTGTCGGTGTCTTTTATTCTGCTTGCCAGTATCGTAGCGGCTACCGTTTTGGTATATCTACCGTTTTTGGTGGTGGCTTACGGACGGCAACAGGTCGGCTATGATACGGCTGCACCGCGTGCCATGTTCGATAAATTGCCGGACTATGCTCAGCGGGCGACTTGGGCGCATCAAAATGGCTTTGAATCGTTTATGATGTTTGCGGCAGCAGCACTGATGGCTTACGTGACGGGTGTAAATTCATCCTTGGCTGTAGTCGCTGCTCTAGCATACCTAATCGCCCGCTTGCTGTTCTCGGTATTTTATATCTTGAACGTGCCGCTATGGCGATCGCTCATGTTCGGTATCGGTTCCCTGGGAATCGGCACTTTAATGGTTTTGAGTCTTTTACAAACTAGGTAATGGGTAATAGGTAATAGGTAATAGGAATAATAATTACCAATTACCGCTCGCCAATTACCAATTACCCATTCCCAATTACCAATCACCAATTACCAATCACCAATTTATTATGGCATCTACATATTCATTCGATATTGTCAGCGATTTTGATTACCAAGAATTGGTCAATACTGTAGACCAAACCACGCGAGACATCGCCAGTCGCTACGATATTAAAGATACGAAAACAACCTTGGAATTAGGAAAAGAATCGATAATAATTAACACGGATAGCGAGTTTACTTTAGAATCGGTTCACACGATTCTGCAACAGAAAGCAGCGAAGCGTAACCTGTCGCTAAAAATATTTGACTACGGCAAAGTTGAACCAGCCAGCGGGAATCGCGTCCGGCAAGAAATTCAACTAAAAAAAGGCATTAGCCAAGAAATTGCTAAGGAAATTAGCAAGTTGATTCGAGACGAATTTAAAAAAGTACAAGCCTCGATTCAAGGCGATGCCGTGCGGGTTTCTGCTAAATCAAAAGATGAATTGCAAGCAGTAATTGGGCGCTTAAAGCAAGAAGATTATCCCGTGGCTTTGCAATTTACAAACTATCGCTAATGGCTGGCTAATGGCTGGCTAGTGGCTAATGGCTGGCTAATTGTTAAACTATAAGCAATGCCAAAAACTCGGTTTCTGTTGATCTTAATATTTTGACCAGCAATTAGCAATTAGCAATTAGCAATTAGCAATTAGCAATTAGCAGTAAAGATTAAAAATGGACATACCGCCAAAAATTGACCGCCAGCGAGAGCATCAAGCTAACGAACGTACTTTTTTGGCTTGGTTGCGGACTTCTATTGCTTTAATTGGGTTTGGGTTTGCTATAGCTCGTTTTGGTTTATTTTTGCGGGAATTGCAATCTTCCGTAACCGGACAAGACTCGCCCACCCACTCGTTTATCAGTTCTCAAACTATCGGCGTAGGTTTGGTAATTATCGGCATTATCTTGGTTGCTTTATCGGCGTGGCGCTACAACAAAGTATATGGGCAAATTGAGCGGGGCGACTATCGACCCAGTCGCTTAATCATATGGATAACTTCTGCAATTGTAATGATTATTGGCACTATTACTATTCCTTTATTGCTTTGGCGACAACCAGAGGTTCCGAGTAGGCCCTCTCCGCGTAAAAATAGTGTAAGCGATCGCTCCATAACTCATACCAGAAATCTCGAATCTCAGCGTTAACTGTTGACTTGGGATGAGAAACCGGGTTTGTTAAACAAACCCGGTTTCTGCGCGTTAGGCGTATTGTTAAGTTTTGTTTCAAAACTTGACATATAGAGAAAATAAATTACTACAATAGATGCAGGGAAATTTCAACCACTTGTGGTATAATTACTGATGCGCCCGTTGACTGTGAATTTCTCCGGCGCACGGCATAATCATCGCTACAGAAAGCTACTCGTGCCGTGCTTGCTGGGACGCCCTTGGGGATTGATTTGGTTTGTGAGTATTTGGATAATGGGAGGAGCAAAGTTACAAGCTGCACCGGAAGAGTTTGCTTCGGTTGCGCCAAGGGAACTGACATCAATGCCCCACGACGGTGTGGAAGCGACAACAGTTTCTTTGAACAAGCAATTAATTGCTGCACCGGAGAACTTGCAACCCAACCGGGATACGCCGGTTCCATCTCAACCCGCACCTGTTAAACCGCCGGAAGTTGCTCCCGCCAACGAGAAACCGCCCGAACCGGGAGAAGCTTCCCAATTGAAATTAGAGGGTTTGCAAGTTGATTTTCGCGACGATAGGGATAACTACGATCAGCACAATCAATTCATCGAACCAACGTTTCGGATTCGCTTACCAAACGGTCAAGCAATTCGGTTCAAAAGCGGGTATAACACTTTTGAACAACGCGGTTTTGATACCGTCACGAACATTCCCTTACAAGCAGTATGGGAAGGAAAAGTTGGGCCAGTTACCCTGCAAGCGGGTGGTGGAGTGGATGTGTTTAATCGACTTCCGACTGCGCTCAATCTTAACTTTAAGGCGGAGGCATCGATTTTTACTAACATGACACCCGATGGTAGATTAAGTTCGGGTTTATCTCTGTCGGGAATTCTGGAACAAGGGCCTTATAAATTCAATGCCCAGACGTTAGAAAATCAAATTACAGCGTGGCGGTTTGGGCCAAATTTGTACTGGCAGATCGACCCGAATACGAGCTTTTTCACGCTGTATCGTCGGGGTCAATACAACGATGGAAACCACGAAGACCAGACTTTTAGCCGGTTAGAGCGTAAATTTGGGCAGTTCTTTGTAGCGGCTAATTTATTTACTTGGAGTTACGAAGAAGATCGTTCGCCAAAGAGTGGTTATTTTTCCCCACAAGACTTTTTAGTTTATAACGGCGAAGTTGGTTGGGAAGGAGATATTACCAAGTTTCTGCGGTGTCGGGTATTTGGTAACTTCGGACAACAGCGACTTGATGGAACTTTTGATAATGCTTATAGCTATCAAGGTCGCTGTACGGCTAAGATTTCGCCGAATGTAGAAGCAGATTTTGGTTATGGTGCTTCCAACGTGCGAAATCGCGCTGGAGATGACTACAATAATCGCTCGTTTACAGGTCAATTGCGGATGAATTTTTGATTAGTTTGGTTTCGATAGCTGAAAATCGGGGTGCGATCTACCCAAATGGCGATCGCAAAGCACGAGCGGATAAAGATTTCACTTTCCAATCATAAATGCTGAGTCAGTGTCAAAGGTTATATGTACGCGAATCTGCGAACAGCTACAAAATAACTGACAAGGAAATTCAGTATTTTCACGCTGGGGTATTTCGCTAGAAGTGGGAATAATAAATCAAAGAAAGACAGAAGAACGGGTATGCGGTCGAATGGCATCAGGTGTAGCCGAGGGTTTTCTAGGTGAACTTAGGGCTGTCATTTACCGTTAAACGTTCTTAATCTCAAGGGGTTGCATCGCTAGTTCCGAACTGAGTGGGAAAGATTTTTTACCTAATTTTTCCCGAAGTGTAGTTTGAATCAACTTGACTTTCACAAAAATTCCACAATTGGGATTTATGTTGGAAGTAAAGAAGGGTTAAACCCAACAGTATCGGCTCTGCAAGAGCTGATATCGTAAACCGTAGGCAGGGGCGATCGCCCATTGTGCAATTAGTCGCCCCAGCTTGCAAGTTCAATCTGCGTAAAAAACTCACCCAATCGGTCATGAATGAAGGTTTCGATCCACCACCAAAAAGTTTATCAATCCTGGCAATCGTTGGGGGAGTAGTAACCGCCGTCGTAGCGATCGCAATTTTAGAACCGCTATCCAACACGCCGAATCGCAATTTGTCCAAAGCAACACCCTCTCCCACCCCTACTGCTGAACTATCGGCTAGTGCCAAAATTGCCCAATTAGACGCAACATCGACGAAATTACCGGGTAATCCGGTAACTTCAGCCGATTTAGCCGCGACTATAACCCCAAATCTTGCCAGCAGCACGTTGACTGCGACAGAAATGGCGATGGCGAAGTCTGCTTGGGCGTATTTTCAAGCGAATTGGAACGAAGAGACGGGATTAGTCAATTCGGTGGACGGATTTGCGTCGGTGACGATGTGGGATCAAGCAGCTGCGATCGCTGCCTTAGTCAGTGCTAAAGAACTGAATCTGATCCCAGAGGATGAATTTTACGCCAAAATGCGCCAAATGTTGCGAACTTTGGCAAAAATGCCTTTATACAAAGGTGAATTACCCAACAAAGTTTACAACTCCAAAACCTTAATTCCCGTCAATTACGGTCAATTAGAAAAACGGGAAGAAATAGGCTGGTCGGCTTTAGATTTAGGCAGGCTAGCACTCTGGCTAAAAATTGTGGAAACCAAGTATCCCCAATTGCGGCGGCGAACCCAAGCAGTATGGAAACATTGGAATGTTGATCGTCTAACTAAAGACGGTCAAATGTATGGAACTGCGGTAGTTAACGGCAAAGAACAATACAACCAAGAAGGGCGTTTAGGCTACGAAAATTATGCCGCATATGGGCTAAAAATTTGGGGTGTAAAAGTAGATAAAGCCCTGGAATATCAATCCGATGCTGCGTTTGTCGAGCTTTACGGCTATGGCGTTCCCTACGATAAACGGGATGCTAAAAACTCCGGTGCGAATAACTACGTTTTGAGCGAACCATTTATTTTGGATGGAATTGAAACGGGATTTCAAGCATTACCAAAAGCTTATGCAGACAGAGTTTTAGCCGCGCAAGAAGCACGCTATAAAGCCACCAATCAGTTAACTGCTGTCACTGAAGATAATTTGGATCGAGAACCTTACTTTGTTTACAGCACTCTTTTTGTCAATGGAGATGCTTGGGCAACGATTACCGATACTGGGAAAAAATACAACAATTTAAGGTTTGTTAGCGCCAAAGCGGCGATTGGTTGGCACGTGCTTTACAACAGCACTTACACAACTGAGTTGTTTAATTTTGTCCAATATAACTTAAATTCAACCAAGGGTTGGTACAACGGTTTTTACGAAGAGTTGCAGGAGCCTAACAAGTCTTTGACGGCTAACAATAACGGGGTGATTCTGGAAAGCTTACTTTATAAAAAGGTTGGAAAACCTTTAACGGTTTGGGCTGGATTGTCACAAGATAGACGATAAAAAGTCAAGGGGAAAGAACGGTTAAATTTGGTTGAGGTTGCTACTGAAATGAAAGAGAAATTCATGGCAATAAAACGGGAGCGAAACAAGCGGATAAAACTGATTTCCCTATTTTTAGTGGGGTTGTTGTTCCAGCCTTTAGTGGTGATTTGTACTGGAATGCGATCGCTGGCTCAAACCCCACCCGCTGCGACATCAAATGCCTGCGCTGAAATTAGCTCACCCCTAACGCCAGAGGAACTGGCTGACGCTAAAACAGCTTGGCAATATTTCCTGAATAACTATCAGCAAGCTACGGGTTTTACCAACTCAACTGGGGGTTATCCTTCCGGCACGCTTTGGGATATGGGCAATTACTTGATGGCACTCAATGCCGCGCGCTGGCTGAATTTAACTGACCAAGCAGATTTTGACAATCGCCTCAACAAATTTCTCACCAATATCGGCAATTTGAAACTGTTTGAAGATACCTTGCCCAACAAGGTTTATAACGCAGCCAACGGGCAAATGGTTGATTATGGAAATAATCCGATTGAACGAGGAATTGGTTGGTCTGCTTTGGATATTGGTCGCATCCTTGCCGCGTTCCACGTTTTGCGTACTTGCCATCCTCAATACAACGATTGGCTAAAAGGAATTGTGGCGAAGTGGAACGTGGCAAAATCTCTCCAAGACGGACAACTTTTTGGGGCGACTGTTCTACCTGACAACAAAACATTGTTGGTGCAAGAAGGGCGATTGGGTTACGAGGAATATGCAGCCAGAGGTTACGAACTTTGGGGATTTAAAGCACCAAAAGCACTGGCGCTAGAACCGTTTAAATTTGTTGACGTAAATCAGGTCAAAATTCCGGTAGATACCCGCGACTACAAAGCCACCAATGCCAACAACTATGTAGTCAGCGAATCCTACATCTTAGATGGAATTGAATTTGGGTTAGAAGGGGTTTTGAAAGAATATGCTGCCAGGGTTTTTGAAGCGCAAAAGCGTCGCTACGAATCCACAGGGCAGCTAACGGCGGTAACAGAAGATAACCTCGACCAAGCACCTTATTTTATCTACAACACCGTTTATGCAAATGGGGTCGCTTGGGCGCCGATTACAGAAAAAAACGAACAGATTCCCCAGTTTCGCAACATTAGCACCAAAGCAGCTTATGGCTGGCGCTATCTTTATCCAGATAACCCTTATGCCCAAAAAGTTTTTGATGCGGTAAAAAGTTTGAAAAGTCCTGATAACGGCGGTTTCTACGCCGGACTTTATGAGGAAAGCAAACAACCGAATAAATCGCTAACGGGCAATACCAATGGGTTAATTCTGGAAATCCTTTATTTCAAAGCGAGGGGGAATCGCCCTTTAATTGGGTCAAATTTAGTCACTTTTGCTTCGCCATCGGGGGATAATTCTGCTGCTGCACCCTCGACTCCAACGCCTGAGAGTGCGGCAACTCCCACTGCACCACCCCTGGCGGCAACTCCCACCGCACCACCCCCTGCTGCAACTGAGACAGCTAAACCTGCGGAAACTAACGTTGTTGCTGTCGCACCCATTCCCTCGGTGGGGAAACTATCCTCGCGTTTGGAACTAGCTAGACCGCTGACGGCTGTAGAACGGCGGTATGCTGAGGGAGCGTGGAGCTATTTTAGGGCCAATTATCAGCCGAAAACTGGGTTGGTGAGCGATCGATCGGACACAAAAGCAGCAACAATATGGGGATTGGGCGATTATCTCGCCGCACTGCAAGCAGCAGATAACCTGGCGATTATTTCAGAGACAGAATTTGACCAACGCACCCGACATTTGTTAGCAGCTTTAGGCAAATTACCTTTATTTGCTGCCGAATTACCGACGCGGGGATACGATATTCGCACATTACAACCAGTAGATTACAACTCAAAACCCGTTGCCGAACCAACCGGATTTTCAGCATTAGATATAGGGCGACTTCTGGCAGCACTTTATAACTTAAAAAGTTACCATCCAGAATACACCAATGCCGTCGATCAACTGTTGTTGAATTGGTCGTATCTGCGAGTTGTGCGCGACGGGATGCTTTACAGTGCCGTTTCTGTTAAAGATGATACCGGGCAACCTTCCCAGCGCTTCAACCCCGAAACCCGCCTGGGTTACGAAGAATACGCCGCCCGCGCCTTTCAGATGTGGGGTTTTGATGTGGCAAATTCAGCCATCGGCGGCGAGTACGAAACCAGCAAGGTAGAAGATTTTAAGATCCCGACGCAACGCAAAAGACCGAATGGGAACACAAGTGTCAATCAATACACGGTTAGCAATCCTTTCCTAGTATACGGTTTGGAATTAGGCCCAGAACCACAAATGCGCCAATTCCTTACGGCAATGCTGCGCGCCCAAGCTCAGCGCTACCGTCGTACCGGCACTTTCACCGCCTCAGCTACCACCTTAATTGACCGCGAACCTTACATCGTACACAGCACAATTATCGGTCAGGGAGAACCTTGGGCGGCGCTGGGGTATGACGGGAAACCAGTAGCCGATGATACACGCATGGTCAGCACCGCCGCCGCGTTTGCCTTTCACGCCCTGTTTCCCGACGATGAATATGCCCGTCAATTATGGCAGGCGACAACTGACTTGTATAATCCGTTACTCGGATATTACGAAGGCTTTTACGAAAAAACCGGCAAAACCGCATTTGGCTTCACCGGCAATACGAACAGCACGATTTTGCAATCTTTACTTTACCAGGCAACCAATCGACAAGCTTTAATCCGCCCGATTAAAACCATGAATTCCCCTTGGTGGGAGGCAGTTGAACGGGGAAATTCCGGTCGCGGTTTACCGATGACTGCAACGGCGAAAGCACGCTTAGTTTCTGATAATACTGGTAGGTACTGGGTTTCTACTGATAAAACTGGAACTGCAACCGCAGCAACTTCCGTCAAATTAGATACTAAGTGAGTTAGAGGTGAAGAAATGCTGAAGTTTATCAAGCGATCGCCGCTACTAACATTCCTCCTGGTGCTGGGGGGTAGCATTTACGGGATGCAAAATATACCAGTAGCGGTAGGCGCTAAAGCGCCTACAAACGGGGCGCTAAAGCGCCTACTACAAACGGGCGTACCGAGAAATGCGGTGCGTTGGGTGTTTGCACCGAATGGTTGGAGTGAAGAGGCGCATCGATTTGAGAATTATTATCCGGGAAGTGACAAAGTAGATGTAGTCGCATTCAGCGCCTACAATTGGGGCTACTGTCCCAAATCGGATTGGAAAAATTGGGGTAACGCCGCCGATGCGTTTAAACCTTATGTCGAACGGATGCAAAAAATGGCTCCTGGCAAGCCAATTTTTATCGCTCAAACTGCTAGCACCAGTTACAACAAAACCGGGGCGAATAGTAGTGATAAAGACAAATGGGTTAACGATGCTTACACTTATCTAGCTTCTGTTCCCGGCGTGCAAGGCATCATGTATTTCAACATCGATAAAGAATGTGATTGGGCGCTCTACAATGACAACGGTAACAAATCGGATGGTTACAAAACCGCTGTTAGCAATCCTGCTTTTACTTACGTTTCACCGACTGAGATAAATCGACAATGATGGCAATGACGAGCGCGATTTTACCAGTATTTCTAGTTGTGACAACCAATCAGCAACAATTGGTTTGTCCGGGGGTACAGGTATGGGAATGCTCGTCAACCTGTTGCAGCAGGGAGCATGTCAGGAATGCAAATCTACGCCGAGACCCTGAAGGGTGCGGCGACAAAAACGAAGCCCGCTTTAGCGGGCTAAAGCTTTTAAAGCCTGGGTCGGCAGGCTTTGTCTGTGTAGCGACACGCTTTAGGGTGTCCGCTACAAATTTGACATGCTCCCGTTGCAACACCCGCCAGGGAATAAATTCCCTGGCTTATAGCGAAAGTCGTCTAAAGACGACTGCTCCAAAATTTCCAGTCCATTTTAATGGACTTTCGCTGTTAGCCCGGAAATTTATTTCCGGGCGGGCTGAAAACATGAATGAGAATGATGCTCGTTCGCAAAATCAACGCCGTCAATTAATCGCTTTGCCCGATTATTATCACAGAGATTGGCAACCTCCCAGTCCCTCGCTACCTACAACAACACCACCGCCTGCTATACCTTTTGAAGAACATGCTGCACCCGCTGAAAAACCTTCTTTACCTCCTCCCATTGCGATTGAGAAACCCGTTGAACAGGTATCGCCACCGAAATCTGCACGCCCGATTGCACCACCCGCTGCGCCACCTGTCGCGAACACTCCACCGAGATTAACGACGGATGCAGATCGAATTGCTGCTAGACGCGCTTGGCAATATTTTGAGCGCAATTGGAATGCTCAAACGGGTTTTGTTAATTCGGTGGAAAACTATCCTTGGACGACTTGGTGGGATCAAGGTAGTGCGATTTTAGGAATGCACGCGGCGCACCGATTGGGGTTAATTAAAACCGAGGAATTTAACAGCAAAATAAATCGATTGTTGCAGACTTTGGAAAGATTGTCCCTCGCCGCAACAGGGTTGCCAAATAAAGCTTATAGCACCAATACAGCGCAGATGATGCGTTTGGATAATACACCCGATCCCAGGGGGACAAGCGGATGGTCGGCGCTAGATATGGCGAGGTTTTTGCTCGGATTGCGGGTTTTGCGATCGCATTATCCCCAATTCCAGGCGCGCTGCGATCAGATCGTCGCGAAATGGAATTTATCTCAACTCGTTAAAGACGGTTGGTTACAAGGTGGAATTATAGACAGCAACGGCAGAATTCGCCTCGTACAAGAAGGGCGATTTGGCTACGAACAATATGCCGCCTATAGTTTAAAACTCTGGAATATCGAAGCATTAAATGCTTTAAACAATCCACCATTCCAGACAATTCAGATTGATGGTATTGAATTACAAATCGATCGACGAAACTTAAGCAATTCTGGCGCGAGTAATTATTTAACCAACGACCCTTATTTACTCTGGGGCTTAGAGTTAGGCTGGAATGATTCGATTAAGCCTCACGTTTTAAATCTTTTCAAAGTGCAAGCAAAACGCTTTGAAACTACAGGAATCTTGACAGCAGTAAACGAAGATTCTATCGATCGTCCGCCTTACTTTTTATACTACAGCGTCTATGCTAACGGTCAATCTTGGATGCCAATTAATATTGAGGGGAGAACCTTCCCCCATTTGAGATTTTTAAGTACAAAAGCTGCATTTGCTTGGGCAGCACTAATGTCAAACGAACCCTATGCTAAAAAGCTGCGGGAGTCAGTACAAAACTTAGCTGCTCCCAATCGAGGTTATCTAGCAGGGCGCTATGAAAATCCTCGCTTGGGCGTCAATAACGCAATTGACGTTAATACGAATGCGGTAGTTTTAGAAAGCCTGCTTTACCAAGCAAGAAGCGGGCGTTCTTTAGTTTTTTAATTGTTAGTTGAGGTGTGATGGTTACTTCAAATTCTGTCTTAGAAAATTCAAATAATTTTTCCGGCAATATTCGCACTCGCTTGAAAAAGCGCACGCTATTATTTCGCTACCTGGCAGAAATTAACTTAATTTTTGGCGCGTGGTATTTGTACTGGCGCATCACCCATTCGGTTAATTTTGATGCGCTGTGGTTGGCAATTCCCTTGCTATTGGCAGAAATTTACAGCTATTTTGGCGGCGTGATGTTCACCATCGGGTTATGGCGTCCCGTAGAACGTCAGGTGAAATCTTTTGATAAAATGACGCCCCCCTTGCCAAAGGAAGAATGGCCTACAGTTGATGTTTTTGTCACTTGCTATAACGAGCCTACCGATATTGTAGAAGCAACTGCTAAATCGGCTTTAGCTTTAGATTATCCGCCCACAAAGTTGCGCGTTTACGTGTTAGATGATGGCAACTCAAAGGCGATGCGCGCGATGACGGAAAAGTTAAGTTTAGAAGATTTACAATCGCCCTTATTGCAACAGGAAGCTGAGGGAATTGATGGTGAGCGCGAGGGTCTAGTTGAGCGTCTTCAAGAATTAGATAATCTCTTACCCGACGTGCAAGCAGCGGAACAATTTTTGCAAGCCTATTCCGACGACTATTCTAAACATACGGTGGTGCAATTTTTACAAAGTCTGCGACAATACGTGCTGGGTATACCTCCTAAGTCTCAAAATCTGAAAGAACGCCTAAAACTAGAACGGCAATTACTGGAAGACGCGATTTATCAAAAAGAATTAGAATTAGTTGAACTGGCGCGCCTGCGCTATATTGCTCGTCCAAAACCTGCGGGTAAGCCTCACCATGCTAAAGCAGGTAACATTAATTACGCCCTGTTTGAAGCTGACACATCGGGCGAGTTTGTTATGACAATGGACGCCGATCATATTCTAGAACCACGCTTTATCAAGCGGGTTTTGCCGTATTTTTATACCTACGATTTGTTCAAAGGAAAATACGAAAGCAATCGCGTTGGCTTTGTCCAAACTCCCCAAGATTTTTATAACCTTCCTCAGGGCGATGTTTTCGGACATAGCGCGCATTTATTTTATGGCCCGATCCTGCAAGGAAAAGATGGTATGAATGCCGCTTTTTATACAGGAACGAATGCGATCATACGGCGTGAAGCCCTAGTTAGTGTGGGATTGCAGCATTTTTCTGATGACTGGGCAAAGGACGAGAATCGGTTATATGAAGCGGAATTAATTGGGGGCGTATCCAGCATCAGTATTACCGAAGATATGAATACGGCAATGCGCCTGCATTCTGCTGGATGGAAATCTGTTTATCACAACGAATTAATGGCAAAAG
This sequence comes from Microseira wollei NIES-4236, assembly GCF_020521235.1. Lineage (GTDB taxonomy): Bacteria > Cyanobacteriota > Cyanobacteriia > Cyanobacteriales > Aerosakkonemataceae > Microseira > Microseira wollei. Next base: position 40,352 of record NZ_BLAY01000047.1, read on the forward strand.
GTTTAGCACCCGATGACCTTAGTTCTACTTTAAAACAACGGTTGCGTTGGTCTCAAGGAACGATTCAAGTTTTACTGCGGGAAAATCCCCTCACAAAACCTGGGCTGACTTTTTGGCAGCGGCTACAGTATTTCCAAACCATGTATAGCTATTTTTCCGGATTTGCTACCTTGGTTTTTATTGTCTGCCCGATTATCTATTTCTTCACCGAGCAAATTCCGGTTAAAAGCTACGGTTCTGATTTTGCCATTCACTTTTTTCCAGCTTTTATCCTGAACCGGATGACGTTTTTAGCGGCGACTTGGGGCATTCCGGCGCGAGAACTTTGGAGATCGGAACAGTATGCGATCGCTCTGTTTCCCCTGTTTATCCAAGCCGTAGTCAGCGTGTTTACCAATCGCCCGATTAAATTCCAAGTCACGCCTAAACAGCGACAAGCTGGAATTTACGTCCAGCTGGTTTGGCCTCAATTACTCATCTTCGGCCTCACTATTTTAGGCATGTTGTGGAGCCTTTTCCACTTCGCGACTGGCAGTTTAGAATATCCCTGGGTGCATCTATTAAATGCAGGTTGGGCAATTTATAACTTGTCACTTTTGTGGAGCGTTATTCGCGCATCTATGTGGCAACCACCTGCTGATGCTTAATCTGTTATTTTCTTAATTTATCAGAGGTCATGAACGCCGATTTATTTTCCAATTCTTCTTCTTCCAACTCCAAGCAGCGGACTGTTTTGACAATTTATTCTCATGCTGACGATGAAGTGCTACCCGCTGCTGGAACCTTGCGTTTGATGTCGCTAGCTGGGTGGAAGGTTCGCTGTTTAATCTTAACCGATGGCAATCTTTCTCGTTCATCTATCAAAGGTCAACGGCACGAGGAAGCCGAAGCAGCAGGCAAGATTATCGGTGCAATTTATGAGTTTTACGCGCTGCAAGAGTGCAATTTCTCAACCCAAGAAGTCATCAGGGTTACGGAAGCAGCAATCCAGCGCATTCAACCGGATCTAATTATTACCCATGCCCCCCAATCGGAGAAATACGGACACCGAGATCATGAAGTTTGTTCGGTTGCGGTTTCTAACGTAGCAACGCGCAAAAATATTCCGCTGTGGTTCTCAGCACCGCCGGTTTTTCTGCGCGGGTTTGAGCCTAACTTTTTTGTCGATATCAGTTCGGTGATTGAGGACAAAGTTGCCGCGATTGGTTGTTATGAATCCGAGAGCGAGAAAACCTTTATGCAACTAGATGCAATTCTGGTTTTATCTCGGTTTTGGGCGCGGGAATTAGGTCAAAAAGACGGCTATTTTGAAGCTTTTGAAATTTCTCGGCATTGCGTTGATGCTAGATTTTTCACAGCTTTAGCAAGTCGTTAAACTTTTAGGCTATATCCCGAGAGTTAAAAGTTGTTAAAACCATTGATATCTGAGGCAAAAAATGTCAAAATTAGAATGGATAAAGAACCATCAGGAGAACCAAATGTTGAAAATGAAGGATGTATTACAAGTCATTGAACTAGAGGGAATTTTAGACGGTATTAAGGGAAATAAAATGCGTCGAGATGTTAGCGATATTGTGGACAAAGGCGTGGCAATAGTATTAGTAGATCTCCAGAAGGTATCGTTTATGGATAGTTCTGGTTTAGGGTCAATATTGTTAGCTTGCAAAACAGTACGGTCGGCTGGGGGTAAATTTTATATTTGCTCAATTAACGACCAAATTAGAATGTTGTTTGAATTGACTAAAATGGAGCGGGTTTTAACCCCCTTTGCTAATCGAGAAGAGTTCAACAAAGCTATTCTGGAAACCGAATAAGAACCTAGAAACCCGGTATTTTAAAGCAAGGCAGAGCCTCGCGCCTTTCGTTCCCAGGCTCTTGCCTGGGAACGAGATCTAACCCGGTATTTTAAAGCAAGGCAGAGCCTCGCGCCTTTCGTTCCCAGGCTCTTGCCTGGGAACGAGATCAGAGAGGCTCTGCCTCCGTTCAGCGAACCCGGTATTTTAAAAATACCGGGTTTCTGAGTCAACCAAAGTTAACCCTTAACAAAGACAAATCATCATCAAACGGTTGATGGCGATTCACATTGCGAATATGGTCTATGACTGACTCCAGATTAGAATTATTTGTGGTCAGCGAGTCAATAAAAGCATCGATTCCCCAAATCTCGCCATTTGGTTGAGGTATTTCGTAAGCGCCATCGCTAAAAACGTACAAATTACTGCCAGGAGGGATATCTAAATAACCATCTTCATACTCGGTATCAGGTAAGAAGCCAATTGGTAAACCTGAAGATTCCAGTCGTTTAACTTGGGTGCTTTCAGATGTGCCGGATAAAAGTACTGCGGGTGGATGTCCGGCGTTGGCATAAATCAGTTTCCGATTAATTTGGTCGTAAACTCCGTACCAGATAGTGAAATATTTCTCGCCTTGGTTCTCCATCTGGAAGGCATTATTGAGGGACTTCAGGACATTGCTGGGTTGAAAAAAGTTAGTGTTAGGGAGGGATTGCGATCGCAAAACATTCAACACAGAAACTGACAACAGCGCTGACCCGACTCCGTGTCCCGATACGTCCAACAAATACATGACTAAAAGGCTATCGTACAGCCAAAAATAGTCAAAACAATCGCCCCCCAATCTTGCTGATGGAATGAACCGCGCCTCTGTGGTCACAGTTCTTTTCAACGGAGAGGGTAAAAGACGACGCACGTATTCCGCCGCCTCGTCTAATTCGGCTTGCAGCTTTTGATTTGCCCCCTCTAAAGCTTGCTTTTGGCTTTGCAAATCTTTGTATAGCTGATTTAACCGTAACCCAGCTCTTACTCTCGCCTTTAATTCATTCATTTCAATCGGTTTGGAAACAAAATCATCCGCCCCTGCATCGAGTCCTTTAATCCGATCTTCAACATTGCTGCGCGCCGTTAGCAAAATCAAAAAAGTCGTTGCCAATTCTGGAGTCGCTTTAATCTGGCGACACACTTCCAATCCATCCACTTCTTCCATCATCCAGTCGCAAATAATTAAAGCCGGATGGTGCTGTTTGGCTTGGGCAATTCCTGCTTCGCCATTGCTGGCTAAAATTACTTCATAACCCTGGTTTTGGAGATTTTTTTTTAAAATCAGTTGCAAGGTAGGATCGTCATCAATGATTAAAATTACCATAAATCTTCAAAACTCTAAGTCGCGCCATCAGAAAACGATCTAATTGTTTTATTATACCTAAATAAATTTTATTTAAGGAAGAGCCTTTCAGATTACAATTAAAAGAATAGAAGAATTAGGGCAGCCAAATGTTAAAAAAAATTAATCTTAAAGTCAAGACAGATCTAGGGGTGTGTACAGAAGTCTTGTCCTGGTTTGAGCAGTTGAATCAGCCGCCCATTCCCGATAAAGATATTTGGTATAAGTGTCAAACGCTGCTTTGGGAAGCCTTTACGAATATTGCCGAACACGCTCATAAAGATTTACCGCCAGAAACGCCAATTGATCTTGAAGCAACGCGGTTTGAACGACATATAGAAATTCGGATTTGGTCTTATGGCCCTGGGTTTAACTTAAACCAGAAATTGCAAGAAATTCCCGAATTTGAAGACAATGACGACGAGCGAGGGCGGGGGTTGAAAATTATATCCATGTTAGCCGATAATTTTAGTTACGACCAAGTCAACGAGCGTAATTGTATGTTCATTTCCAAAGGTTATTAACGGTTTTGTAAATCAGCTTGAATGCGGTTGAAAATTTGTTCTAATTGTGCTAATAAATCCCTAGCTCCTTCAAGTTGTTGGGAACGAGCTAATTGTTCTAATTTTTCTGCGGTTACCCGCATGGAAGCAGCGCCAATATTGGCGCTAGCACCTTTAATGTGATGGGTTTCTCGCTCAAACTGCTGGAAATTATTCGATGCGATCGCGCGTTTAATTCCCGGCAAATGAACTTGAGTATCTTCAACGAACATCTGCAACAATTCTAATTCAAATTCCTCGTTATTTTCAGATAACTGATGCAAGTATTCCCAATCTATATCGGGTAAACTAGCCTGTGTTTCTTCATCCGAAATTCCTGCTTCTGTCGGTAAAATTGCGCGGCTAAACCGCTCTAAAAATTCAGCCAATTTTTCCTTAGAAATAGGCTTACTCAAATAATCATTCATCCCCGCATCGAGGCATTTTTGCCGGTCTTCTTGCCTCGCATTGGCCGTCATCGCGACAATTGAAGGGCGACGTCCGCCAGGGAAAGATTTTTCAGGACGGCGATTAATTTCTCGCGTAGTTTCAAAACCATCGAGAACCGGCATTTGGCAATCCATCAAAATCAAATCGTAGGGGATTTTTGCAATCAGCTGCAAAACTTCTTCCCCATTCGCGGCGACATCGGCATCATAGCCCAAACCTTTCAGTTGCTTCAGCGCTACTTTTTGATTTACCAAATTATCTTCAGCGAGTAGAATTCTTAATTTGCCATTGGTAATTGGTAATTGGTAATTGGTAATTGGTAATTGGGCATCCGATATAATTCCAGGTTCTGTTTGGAATTCTAAAACATTTGTAATAGCCTTAAAAAGCCGGGATGGTTTAATCGGTTTAACCAAATAAGTCGCAAATCCTATCTTGATTGCACGCTGCACTTCCTCCCGTTGATTCGTGGAGGCAAGCATAATCAGCGGCGTTTCAGCTAAAGCTAAATCCGACTTAATTTCCCAGCCCAAAGTGAGGCCATCAACTTGGGGCATTTGCATGTCAATTAACGCCACATCATAGGGCATATTTTGCGCCCAAGCCGCTTGTAAAGCATTAAAAGCAGCCGCCGCACTATCCGCCTCATCGACTGCCATTCCCCAACGCGCCGCTTGATGGTAAACAACCTTGCGATTGGTGGCGTTATCATCTACAACTAACAACCGCCGCTGGTGAAGAACTTTTGGATTTTCAACAGCAGAAACAGCCTTAGGTAAAGTAACTGTAAACCAGAATTTAGAACCTTTACCCAACTGACTTTCTAAGGCAATTTCTCCTCCCATTAAAGTAACCAACTCCTTGCAGATAGCCAACCCCAAACCCGTCCCGCCGTACTTGCGCGTTGTAGAAGCATCGACTTGAGTAAAAGGCGCAAAAAGTTTGCTTTGGTTTTCTGGGGCAATGCCAATTCCGGTATCCGTCACCGACAAGCAAATTGTAGCGCTACTAGCGGTTTCTGATAACAGTTCTGCTCGCAACACCACCTCGCCAACGCTGGTAAATTTAATCGCATTTCCAATTAGATTGGTGAGGATTTGTCGCAAGCGCCCCGCATCGCCTTGCAGATGAATGGGAACGTTTTGATAGACTAAACCCGCAAGTTCCAATCCTTTAGCATGAGCTTGGGGAGCGAGTAAGTCTAATACTTCTTCAATGCAGATAGATAGGTCGAAATCTAAGATTTCTAAATCCATCTCTCCGGCTTCGAGTTTGGATAGATCTAAGATTTCGTTAATTAAGCTTAAAAGCGCGTCCCCGCTGATGCGAATTGTTTCGACAAAATCTCGCTGTTCTGAGTCGAGATTACTGTCTAATAATAACCCGGTCATTCCCAAAACTGCATTCATGGGGGTGCGAATTTCGTGACTCATGTTCGCGAGAAATCGGGATTTAAATCGCGATGCTTCTAACGCGGCTTCCCTTGCTTCTACTAACTCGTTGATCGTGTCAGTCACCATTACAATGCCACCCACTTCGCCATCGGGATGACGCCAAGGTTCTATTGCCCAGCGCAGATAAATTTTCGAGCCATCTTCGCGTTCAAATACATCTTCTGGCGATGCGATCGCTTCCCCTTTTAGCGCCCGCTGATAAATTTCTTTCCATCTATCCGGAATATCCGGTAAAACTTGATAGTGACTGCAACCAATTATTACCAGACCTTCTAGGTCATAATCTATTAACCACTTATTACTATGCGCCAAATAGCGCAACTTTGTATCAAACATTGCCATAGCTACGGGGGCGCTGGCGATAATTTGTTGCAATTGCTGTCGCTCTCTTTCTAACGCCTCCTGTACCAACTTTCGCTCCGTAATATCCGTATCTGTCCCGGTCATGCGACACATTCTGCCTTCCCCGTCTTCAAATGCCGTGCCGCAAGAGAGAAACCACCGGATGCTGCCATTTTTATGCAGTCGCCGATGTTCGATTTCATACTGGAAGCTCTCGCCTACTAAATGAGCGTTGGTAGCCTCTAACACCAGTGGTAAATCTTCTGGATGCACAAGACTTCGCCACCCCTCCAAGGTGTTGGGAATATCCATGTCTGTAAAGCCCAGCGCCGCTTTAATCGTGGGGTCAATATAGATTTCCCCCGTGAGAATATTCCAATCCCAGACGCCCACATTGCCCGCACTAATTGCCAGTTCGTAGCGTTCCTGACTCACCCGCAGCGCCTCTTGCGTCCGCATCCTTTCGGTTACGTCGTTGAGCGTGCCAGATGTGCCTAATATTACATTATTTTTATCCCGGATCGGGCGGGCGTATACTTCCAGCCAGCGAAATTCCCCATCTTTGGTCAGATAGCGCAACTCGTGACGGCAGTATTCTTTTTTACCTTCAATCAAGGGGTGAAACAGCATTACGTGACGCGGGCGGTCATCGGGATGGATGCAATTAAACGAATCAGTGCCGATACTTTCATCGATGGAAAAGCCGGTAATTTCGGTCCAAGCGGGATTGAGAAATGTCCACAAACCTTGATTATCAGTTTGGAAAACAACCTCTCTGATATTGTTAACAACCGAGCGATATTTTTCTTCGCTTTCTTTGAGTGCGGCTTCTTTTTGCTTGCGATCGCTTATATCGCTGGCAATTGCCAAAAAACCCGTAATGTTATGTTCTGCGTCACGCAGCGCGCTGACCGATAACAATACCGGAAAGCGACTCCCATCTTTGCGGATATAATACCATTCGCGCTCAATGCGTTCGCCATGTCGCGTTTCGGCTAAAATTGCTTCCAATCCAGAGTTTATCCCTTTCCCCCCTACCGCCGATAGTTCCTGTTTATCGTGAAAAAAAGCAAGGGTTTTTTTCCCCACCACTTCTGCTGGCGCATATCCCAACAATGCTTGAGCTGCTGGATTAAAAGTGCGGATAATCCCATCTACATCTGTGGAAATAATCGCGTAATTTGCACTCTCTAAAATCGCCTGCTGTAACCGCGTTGTTTCCCGCAGGTCTAATTCTGCCTGTTTGCGATCGATAAACTGCCCGATTTGAGTGCTAATCGCCGCCATAATTTTGAGTAACTCGCCATCGTGCGGTTGAATTTCACGGCTGAAAAATATCAGTATCCCTAAAATTCCATTCTCATCTTTGATTGGTAAACCAAAAGCACCGTGCAGTCCTAACTTAGCCGCCATTGGAGCGCGGAGAAAATAATCCTCCTCTACCACATCTACCACCCAAATTGGTTTACCCCCACCCCAGATCCGACCGGGCAATCCCTCACCCACAGCAAAGCAGATCTGCCTGGTAACCACCTCAAACACTTCTGTTGGCTTTTTCAAAGCTTCATCTGCCAATAACGGCACGTGCCAAGTATGAATGCAACGCAGCAAATTCGACTGCCGATCTACGCCCCAAAGTTCGCCCCAATCCCATCCCAAGCTGAAGCACATCGCCTGTAAAATTTTGGGAATCGCCTCTGTAAACGTGTTAGATTCTGCCAATATGCACGTGATTGTTTGCTGCGCCCGCAAACGCCGTTCTGCTTGCTTGCGTTGAGTGCGATCGATGCCAGTACTGATGATGTATTTAATCGATCCATCCTGATTCAGCAGCGCAGTGTTTGACCAGGCAATTAGTCGCCGTCTCCCATCCCTGGTGACCCAATAATTTTCGTATTCATTCGGGAAGTTACCGCTAGTCAGCGAGGCAAATACAGCTTTTACTGGCTCGATTTCTTCAGGAATTAACAACAAATCCCAGAATTGCCGCTCCTTTACTTCCTCAAAGGAATAACCCGTTGTTTGCTCGCAAGCGCGGTTAAAGCGGATAATTTTTCCTTCAAGGTCTACAACTAAAACTAAAGCGCTGGCTGTATCCAAAATAGCGCTAATAAAATTCCGTTCTTGCTTGAGCGATGCTTCTGCTGCCTTGCGTTCGACAATCTCGCGATAGATCAGATAAAACACGAAAGCCAGAATCAAAAAAGCCAGAACGATACTGGTTGAAAAGGCGATAATTGTGTTTTTAGCACTCGATTTGGCGGATTTTTCTCGCTGGTTTAACAATGCCCGCTCCTGGGTTTGCATCTCGCTCACAATCGAGCGGATTTCCTCCATCAAGCGCGCGGGTTTCTCTCGCTCCTTGCGGATGAACTTCAATGTCGATTCAAATCCTCGGTATTTCCGCAAGGTAATCGTTGTATCGATTAAGGTCAGCCTTTGCGCGATCAGAGGTTCTAGGATATCGAGTTTCCGCCTCGCTGCGGGATGATTAGCCGTTAAGTGCTTCAGTTCTTTAATGTCTTGGTTGATGTGCGCGATCGCCTGGTTATAAGGTTCTAGATGCGACTCTTCTCCAGTAATCACATACCCCCGTTGACCAGTCTCGGCATTTGTAATATCAGTGAGGATGTGTTCTAGCTTTTCTATCACCTGATGCGAGTGTGCCGCCGACTTGCTAGTCTGTACGAGAGCGACAATACTCCGAGATGAAACCACACCTATCAATATTAAAATAACCGACGCCAATGCCAACCCAGACCCAATGCGCTGGAAAAATTTCTTGCGCCTTTTTGTTGCCTGTTGTAGTTCTCTAGCCTTGCTTACTAGAGCAGCTACCTTGCGCCGAAATTGCCGTGGCTTGATAATTTGAAAACCCACAATTGGTAAGATTTTAGATTTTAGATTTAACGCAAGTTGCTAATTGCTAATTGCTAATTGCTAATTGGGAGATAGCTTCGTAATCACCTAACATTAGCCATTAGCCATTAGCCATTAGCCATTAGCCATTAGCCATTAGCCATTAGCCATTAGCCATTAGCCATTACCCATTAGCCATTAGCCATTACCCATTACCCATTAGCCATTACCCATTAGCCATTAGCCATTACCCATTAGCCATTACCCATTAGCCATTACCCATTAGCCATTACCCATTAGCCATTAGCCATTACCCATTACCCATTAGCCATTACCCATTAGCCATTAGCCATTAGCCATTAGCCATTAGCTTCTATTTATGAGATAACTAGCAACTTGAGTTATTTAGTTTTTCGGCGAGGTAAGAAACCCGGTTTTTTCAAAAAACCGGGTTTCTGATGCTTACAAACTCGACATCACTTCTCTCGCTGCTGCCAAGGTTTTGTCAATATCTTCCTCAGTATGAGCCAAGGAAGTAAACCCAGCTTCAAACTGCGACGGTGCCAAATAAATACCCCGTTCTAACATGCCGCGATGGAAGCGACTAAACTTTTGCAAATCCGACTTTTTGGCATCCTCGTAATTATGAACCGGGCCAGCAGTAAAGAACAAACCAAACATACCGCTGATTTGACCGCCGCAAGCATCGTGACCAGTTTCTTTGGCAATTTGCAGCAAGCCATCCGCCAGCTTTTTGGTAATCTGATCCAAATACTCGTAAGTACCCGGTTTTTGCAATAATTCCAAGGTTTTGATCCCCGCCGTCATTGCCAGAGGATTGCCCGAAAGCGTCCCAGCTTGATACATCGGTCCAGCAGGTGCAACCATCGACATGATATCGCGCCGCCCGCCATAAGCTCCTACGGGCAACCCGCCGCCAATAATCTTACCTAACGTAGTCAAGTCGGGGGTAATGCCGAATTTTTCTTGGGCGCCGCCGTAGGCAATGCGGAAACCCGTCATCACTTCATCACATACCAGCAATGCCCCATTTTCCTGAGTTATCACGCGCAAACCTTCCAAAAAGCCCGCATCGGGGGGAATAAACCCGGCGTTTCCTACTACAGGTTCCAAAATCACCCCGGAAATTTGGTCGGGGTTTTCTGCAAATAAAGCTTTAACCGCTTCTAAGTCGTTGTAGGGTGCGGTGAGGGTATTGCTCGTGGTTGATTTGGGGACGCCGGGGGAGTCGGGTAAACCCAGCGTCGCGACGCCGGAACCCGCCTTGACCAAAAACATATCGGCGTGACCGTGGTAGCACCCTTCAAATTTAATCACTTTGTCGCGTCCGGTGAAGGCACGCATCAAGCGCAACACCGCCATGCAAGCTTCGGTACCGGAGTTGACAAAGCGCACCATTTCGATGCTGGGAACGGCATCGATTACCATTTCTGCCAGCACGTTTTCCAGGGCGCAGGGTGCGCCGAAGCTAGTGCCTTTTTCTAGGGTTTCGTGCAACGCCTTGATGACATCAGGATGGGTGTGACCGCAAATCGCTGGCCCCCAGCTGCCTACATAATCGATGTATTGGTTGCCATCCACATCCCAGATATAAGCGCCTTTGACACGGTCAAACACGATGGGTTGTCCTCCCACCGATTTAAACGCTCTCACTGGCGAACTCACGCCACCGGGCATCAACTGCTGCGCCGAGGCAAAAATTTCTTCTGATTTAGTGGTGTTCAAGCTCGTGCTAATCAACGTTAACTCCTTAATTTATCCTTGCGCTCTTTGTTTGTGGTTAAAAGGTCTGTCTTAGGATAGTCGGAAGCTGCGATTTACCATAATAGACTGTTTAGTTATCCTATCTAGAGTTCATTTACCATGCCCCCATACAAAACTAATCAAGATTTACCCACAGAAGTGCGACGTCTCCTTTCTGAATCCGCTCAAGACCTCTACCGCGCTGCGTTTAACTGCGCCCTGCAATGGTACGGCGATGAGTCTAAAGCTCACAAGGTCGCCGCTTGTGCCGTCCGCATTCAGACTGTCAGTCTTAACAGCGTCATTACCCTCGATTCCGTTACAAAACCACAAATTGCTTAATCTTTTTTAACAAAAACTGACAGCAAGTTTCGCGACCAGGCGTTGCATCAGGGTGCATCTCGCAGTTTTTGGTAAGATTAAAACGCTGCTGTCGCCATTGAATTTATGTCCGCTGCGGAACCAACGCCTTTAAGCTCTGCTATTCCCCTCGACCAAATTCGCTACGACGAACGGGGACTCGTCCCGGCAATCGTTCAAGATTATCTGGATGGTACGGTATTGATGATGGCTTGGATGAACCGCGAGTCGCTCGCCAAAACATTAGAAACAGGACGCACTTGGTTTTACAGTCGTTCTCGTGCCGAATTATGGCCTAAAGGGGAAACATCCGGGCACGTACAGAACGTGAAAAGTATCCGTTACGATTGCGACAGCGATGCTCTGCTGATAACAGTCGAGCAAATCGGGGATATTGCTTGTCATACGGGGGAACGCAGTTGCTTTCATCAAGTAGATGGACAAAAGATAGCACCGCCAGCGGATACATTGTCTCAGGTATTTGAAGTAATTTGCGCTCGCCGGGACAACCCTACCGAAAGTTCTTATACGTGCAAGTTATTTGAGGGCGGCGATAACAAGATTTTGAAAAAAATTGGCGAAGAAACCGCCGAAGTGGTAATGGCGTTTAAGGATGATGATAAGGATGCGATCGCCGGTGAAGTTGCCGACTTATTTTATCACACCTTGGTCGCTTTAGCTCATCATGGCGTTGATGTGAAAGCAGTTTATCGCAAATTACAAGAACGCCGCCCTGCTAATAAATTTTTTAAGTAACAATGGCTAATTGCTAATTGCTAATTGCTAATAGGAATATTTCCCGTCCCTACCATTAGCCATTACCTCGTTCCCAGGCTCTAGCTCGTTCTAGCTCGTTCCCAGGCTCTAGCTCGTTCTAGCTCGTTCCCAGGCTCCTGCCTGGGAATGAAGATTTTCAGGCTCCTGCCTGAAAATTATAAGTTTTACAGGACCCAGGCAAACACCAAAGTTTCTCTGAAAAATCGTCGCTTTGGAGCTAGAGATTTACGCAGAAACAAAGGTGACTCAGATCTTGCACCAAGGGTATCACCTTTGTTTCTTGCCAATAACTAAACCTGAAACTCTATATTTTTCGTGAAGAAACCCGGTTTCTCCGGTCTTGTTGAGAATGGTGCAAGATCTGAGGTGATAGGTTCTTCTTGCGTAAGTCCTGTTTTATCCCTCCCCTTTAACCATCCAAACTTGTCAAACCCACGATTTTTCAGATCGCCCTTTGTTTCTTTGGCGTCAGAAACCCGGTTTCTGAGTAGATTTCTCGCTGTCAAACCCACGATTTTTCAGAGAAACCCGGTTTCTGAGTAGACGATTTTTCAGATCGCCCTTTGTTTCTTTGGCTCGATGTAACTAGGAAATTACGTTATTTTAGCATTTTTATTTCTAGAACCCCGACTTCACAAGAGAAGTCGGGGTTCTGGTTTTAATTGTGATTTAACAAAATTCGGTCGAGATATTGCAAAATTCCAATTGTGACGATTACGCTCAAGGCTAAAAATAGCCAGAAACCATAAACAATTGAACGGTTTTGATCCATCGCGTAGCCACCTAAAGTAGGGCCAATAGCGTAGCCAGCAGCCCAACATAGGGAATTAATCGAAAGATAGACGCCGCGCAGGTCAACGGGTGCGATATCGGCGACGAGGGCAGAAGCGGAAGGGGTGTAAGATACAGTAGCGACTGCGAACGATCCCATCCCTAAAATTGCCCATGCTAAATGCCCTTTTGCAGCCACTCCTGTCACCCAAATCAAAATAAATCCCATCGCCCACAATAAGGCAGATACGCATAACGCTTGCGGGTGACTGAAGCGCCTTAAAGCACGGGAAGCGGGAATTAAACCCAAAATTGCTACAATCATCTGCCAGCTAAAAAGCGCACTAATAATTGGGGTAGAAAAACCCGTAGTTGAGACAAATTTACTGAAATAAAGGGGTAAAGTACTCTGGATTTGGGAAACGTAGGTAGTAAAGATAACATTGACCAAGAAGAAAACAACAAGGCGGCGATCGCGCAGTGCCGCCGCCCAACTTTGCATAGAATTAAGAAGACGCGGGGACGCAAAGAAGGGGAGACGCAAAGCTGGAGAAGGATCAAGCTCGGCGTTAGTCTGCTCTGATTGATTCGTCAACTTTTCAGGTGGGGTTCCCATCCCCATGGAAAAAACTCCCCCCGTCCCCGCCTCCCCGCCTCCCCGCGTCTCTTCTTGAATACCTTTTGTTTCTTCCCGGCAAGGGGATGGTCGATAGGGTTCTTGAATGGCTAAATAAACTACAGCAAAGAACGCGACAAACGAAATCGCATCAATGATAAACAACAAGCGATAAGTTCCCGAACTCCCAATTAACGCACCCCCTAAAACCACCCCAATTACCAATCCCAGATTATCTGCCAACCGCGTCACGGCATAAGCTTCGCGGCGCTGTTCTCCCTCAGTTAAATCTGCAATCACTGCTTCCGTAGCAGGCCAATATAAACCACTGCCAAAACCGCTCAGTAAATTTCCCAAAACCAAGGTAGAAAAATTGACAGTAATCGCTAACACCAAGGAAGCGACGGCAGAAATAGCAGATGAAAGTAATAGCGTGGGACGCCGTCCCCACTTGGGAGAGTCAGAAAACAAACCGCCGAGAATGCGTCCGGCGATGCCAGGAATAGAAGCGCTGCCCAACGCCAAACCAAGCTCAGTTGCGGATAGTCCTACTTGGTTGACAAAAAAGATGGGGGCATAAAACAAAGTAAAACCAGTGCCAATTTCCGAGAGGAAGCGACCCAAGGCGAGCATCCGAACTTGCGGATTGAGTTGCGGTAACCAAGAAAACATTAAGCGCGAGAAAGAGGGAACAAAGATAGTTTAGGCGCAGTCACAGGTCGGGGGAAAGTAGGGTGAGGTTTTACCAATTTCTTTGATTTTTTTCATCTTCTTAATATTCAATATCTCCCTCATCTGATATCCTAGTTGGGCGATAACGAAAATTTTCTGCAAGCTGTTGCTCTAAATTCCACCAAAAAGTCGATTGGTAAAGCTTGTCAGCACCCCGCTCTAAAGAGACGGGGCATCGTGCCTCAAATCTTTAGGTAGTTGACCAGCCTAAGTCCCGGCAACGGGGAAACTACGTTATCGGCAAGCGTTCAAGTTCCTACCAGGGAATGCGTAGCCAGTTCCCTGCTCTAGAACTCGGTCGTTAAACAGTTTTACGAGGGGTAAGACAGTGCGACTGGGACAGTACCGACCGATAACCTTGGCAAGGCTAACGTTACCCAGCAATGGGTTGGGGACAACCATATCCCCAGGAGGGGCAACCATACCCCTCCACCCCCGTGCATGGGACGGCATTGTTATTAATGCCTTGTCACGTTTCATCCACCACTTAAAAGATGGTGGTTTCCACGTTAGAGTGAGGTTTTAGATGAACCGCCTTCACACAACTATCGCCATTTTGGGATTCACCGCCGCACTGGGTAGCATGGATGCGGCTGCTTTTGCTCAGTCAACTCGCCCCCAAACAGGAACAACTCCAGCAGCCCAAACAAAACCCAAACCGTCAACCAGACAGGCGCAACCAACGCAACCGGAAAATCGACCTGCACCAGCCGCAGATAAACCAAAGCCAGCTAATACGCCCACCCAAGCCACAGAAGAACAGCCGACTCCAGCCGCAGATCAACCAAAGCCAGCTAATACGCCCACCCAAGCCACAGAAGAACAGCCGACTCCAGCCGCAGATCAACCAAAGCCAGCTAATACGCCAACCGAAGCCACAGAAGAACAGCCCACTCCAGCGGCAGATCAACCAAAGCCAGCTAATACGCCAACCGAAGCCACAGAAGAACAGCCCACTCCAGCGGCAGATCAACCAAAGCCAGCCACCCCAACAGAAACGCAAACGACGGCGATGGAGATCTACAATCGGGGGTTGGAAAAAGCAAAGCAAGGCAATTATAACGGAGCGATCGCAGATTACACCGAAGTAATTAAGCTCCAGCCAGATATGGCGGATGCCTACCTGCAACGGGCGATCGCATACTATTTCCTCAAAGACTATCCCAAAGCGATCGCCGATACCAGCGAAGCGATTAAGCTCAAACCGGAGATGGCAGACGCCCACCACTACCGGGGAGTTGCCCGCTACTTCCAAAAAGATTATCCAGGAGCGATTGCCGACAGCACCGAGGCAATCAGGCTCAATCCGAATAACGCCCAAGCTTATATCAACCGGGGTAACGCCTACGACGACCTCAAGGATCATAATAAAGCGATCGCCGATTACAACGAAGCCATCCGCCTCGAACCTAAAAACGAAAGGGCATACTACAATCGCGGCATTGCCTATAACCGACTCGACAAGCATCAAGACGCAATTCGCGATTATACCCAGGCAATTGCGATCAAAGCCGACTACGGGGAAGCCTTCTTCAACCGGGGCGTTACCTATTTCAGACTGGGAAACAGACAGGAAGCAACTAAAGACTTCGAGCGCGCCGTAGCTATATTTCAACAACAAGGCAATACAACTGCTGTCACCAATGCCCGCAATGCCCTCGCCGCCGTCAGAGGTAATCAGCCGCGTCGGCGATAAGAATTTTGGATTTCTCGTTCCCAGACTCCTGCCTGGGAAGGTGGATTTTGGATTTTCTCGTTCCCAGGCTCCTGCCTGGGAAGGTGGATTCGTTCCCAGACAGCTGCCTTTCTCTCGTTCCCAGGCTCCTGCCTGGGAATGTCGTTCCCAGGCTCCTGCCTGGGAATGTCGTTCTCTCGTTCCCAGACTCCTGCCTGGGAATGTCGTTCCCAGGCTCCTGCCTGGGAATGTCGTTCCCAGACTCCTGCCTGGGAATGTCGTTCCCAGACTCCTGCCTGGGAATGTCGTTCCCAGACTCCTGCCTGGGAATGTCGTTCCCAGACTCCTGCCTGGGAATGTCGTTCCCAGACTCCTGCCTGGGAATGTGGATTTTGGATTTTAAATTTTAGATTAGGTAATGGGTGATAAGTCGTCGGTTATGGCTAATAGGTCATGAGAAAAACCAATTAGCAATTACCCATTACCCATTACCAATCACCCTAACTAAATCCAAAATCCTTTCATCCAAAGAGGTTGCAGTGGCTAAATTTTTATTTGTAACAGACCTAGATCATACCC
This sequence comes from Microseira wollei NIES-4236, assembly GCF_020521235.1. Classification (GTDB taxonomy): domain Bacteria; phylum Cyanobacteriota; class Cyanobacteriia; order Cyanobacteriales; family Aerosakkonemataceae; genus Microseira; species Microseira wollei. Next base: position 56,453 of record NZ_BLAY01000047.1, read on the forward strand.
TCGTAGGCGACGACGCAGCGCTAAAAGAACTCAATCAGCGGTTGCAAGACTCAGCGCAGAAGCACGGCACTAAGATTGTTTATATCACCGGGCGATCGCTCACCCTCTATCGCCAACTCGCCACCGAAAAGCATCTGCTCCCACCCGATGCCCTCGTCACCTCAGTGGGTACCGAAATTTACTATAACCCCAATGACCCAGTTCCAGATCCCGCTTGGTCTGAACAACTCTCCCCAGGATGGGATCGGGATTTGGTAGCCGCCACCGGCGCCCATTTTGCCGATTTAGTTCCCCAACCCGACACCGAACAGCGACCCTTCAAAGTCAGCTATTTTCTGGCTGAGGAAGCCGCTATAGAAGTCTTACCAAGGTTAGAGACACTGTTACAAGAGCGCGGTTTAAACACCCGGTTAGTGTACAGTAGCAGCAAAGACCTAGATATTCTTCCCAAACGCGGCAACAAAGGTTTGGCAATGGAGTTTTTGCGCCACAAATGGGAATTTGACGCCACCCAAACCGTCGCCTGCGGCGATTCCGGCAACGACATCGCCTTGTTTAGTATGGGCAAAGAACGAGGTATTATTGTAGGAAATGCTCAGCCAGAACTTTTGCAATGGTACGAAATCAACCCGGCGGATTATGTATACCTAGCTAATGCTCATTGTGCGGCGGGAATTTTGGAAGGTTTGTACTACTTTAGCTTTCTGGGCAAAGATTGAACAGGGGAATGTCAGATTTCAGATTTGAGATTTCAGATTGAATTAAATTGATGTAGGGGCGGGTTTTACAAACAATAAGTGGCTCAAATAGACCAACTATATAAACCCGCCCCGTATTGATGCGATCTCTATGCCGCCGAACATAAAGAAACCCGGTTTCTCTGAAAAATATAGGTCGAAACCGGGTTTCTGAAAAAGCCAAGATCGCTGTTGTTGCATTTTCAGAAAAAGTAACCTTCTGCATCTTATACAGCGGTTTTCAATCGGGTGCAACACAACACTGTAGGGACACGGCATCAGTAAGTTTTGTCACCAACTCCCAGTTTTTCCCATGCCGTGTCCCTCACCCGCAGTAAGTTTTGTCACCAACTCCCAGTTTTTCCCATGCCGTGTCCCTCACCCGCAGTAAGTTTTGTCACCAACTCCCAGTTTTTCCCATGCCGTGTCCCTCACCCGCAGTAAGTTTTGTCACCAACT
>NZ_BLAY01000048.1 GCF_020521235.1 Microseira wollei NIES-4236
AACATTTGATGATTGCCTTGTCCTCTGAAAAATCGTCGGTGTAGGGACACGGCATCCAAAACCTGATCTACAAGCAAACATTTTATGATTGCCTTGTCCTCTGAAAAATCGTCGGTGTAGGGACACGGCATCCAAAACCTGATCTACAAGCAAACATTTGATGATTGCCGTGTCCTCTGAAAAATCGTCGGTGTAGGGACACGGCATCCAAAACCTGATCTACAAGCAAACATTTGATGATTGCCGTGTCCCTACGCGCGGACATAGAAATGGAGTACGATTAACAAATGACTCCGATTAAACCGATTAATCTATTCGAGTACGAAACCCGCGCCAAAGAGCATCTATCCCAGATGGCGCTAGATTACTATGCCAGCGGTGCTGGGGACGAAATTACCCTGCGGGATAACCGCGCCGCCTTTGAACGCTACAAACTCCGTCCCCGGATGTTGGTAGATGTGAGTCAGCGAGACTTAAGCACGAAAATACTTGGTCAAACTTTGCCCCTGCCGATTTTAATTGCACCGATGGCGTTTCAGTGTTTGGCGCATCCAGAAGGAGAAATTGCCACCGCCAAAGCTGCGGCGAAATTGGGAAGCACAATGGTATTAAGTACCTTAGCAACAAAAAGTATAGAAGAAGTTGCTAACGCTTCACAAAATCGCATACCCTCGTTCCCTTGCTCTGCCAGGGAACGCAATTCCCGATTATGGTTTCAATTGTACGTGCATCGCGACAGAGGTTTGACAAAAGCACTGGTAGAACGCGCCTATAAAGCAGGATATCAAGCACTTTGCCTCACCGTTGATGCCCCGGTTTTAGGTAAGCGAGAACGCGATATGCGCAATCAATTTGCGTTACCACCAGGGATGGAATTGGCAAATTTAGCTGCACTATCCGATTTAGAAATAGCTTACAAACCAGGAGAATCTGGTTTATTTGCTTATTTTTTAGAACAGTTAAATCCTGCATTAACTTGGAAAGATTTGGAATGGTTGCAATCTTTATCGCCGCTACCGTTAGTCGTCAAAGGGATATTGCGGGGAGATGATGCAATTCGGGCGGTGGAATGTGGCGCCAAGGCGGTAATTGTATCGAATCATGGGGGGAGACAATTGGATAGTGCGATCGCATCCATCGACGCGCTCTCTGAAATCGTCGCCGCAGTCGGAAATAAAGCAGATATCCTAGTAGATGGCGGCATCCGTCGCGGCACAGATATCCTCAAAGCCTTAGCATTAGGCGCAAAAGCAGTATTATTAGGACGCCCAATATTATGGGGATTAGCAGTAGACTCAGAAGCAGGAGTCCAACACATCATCGAACTATTGCGCGATGAATTAGATATAGCAATGGCATTGAGTGGTTGCGCCAACTTAGGAGATATCGATTCGAGTTTAGTCATCGGGTTTTAACTACATCAGGACTACGGTTGCATCGGAATTACGACCTGTAGGGACAATTAGCAATTAGCAATTAGCAATTCCCCAGAAATCTAATCATTCCGATGCCACCGGATTTGATATAACTCGACCTATCTCGACAAAATTGTCGTCAAGACCAAATTTGTCCAACCCCCATAATAAGGGCGACATAATTTGGCAATTTCATCCTCTGAATACCGCCAGTCATGGAAGCTAATAATGTTGCCATAAACTGCATTTGAATCAAAAATTGAATCTGGTTCTAAATCAGATAATTGCAAATCGAAGATTCTTTCTTTTGCATGATAGGCATAATCTATCATCACGCTGAAACCGTAACCGCACTGCTTTAATACCGCCAGACAATCCATCGTAGCATTCAAAAATTGCGGCGACCAACCTCTTTTACCCTTTTGCCGGTTAATACCCCCGCCATATTCAAACATCACTACCTTGGGAATCAAAGAATCTGGTAATTCAACGAATTGTTTAATCACCTGGGATTCCCATCCTTCAATATCGATTTTGATGCAACTAATCTTTTCAGCTTCAATCGTTGAAAGTAACTTCGATAAAGTAATCGATTCGACTTGTTTGATTTGCTTATAAGACCCAAACCAATCCGGTGACAAAGAACTAAAGTTATTATTTAATAATCCCGCAAAGGTTCCCATATACAAATTTTCTGTGCCATTTCTATCAGAAAGACAACTTTGAATTAAACCAATATTGCGCTTTTGACATATCCGCTGTAACTTCTTCACTGGCAAAGGTTCCACCGCCAAAGTTGAAAATCTTAATTTCGCAAACATTTCACAATAAAATGCAAACGTTCCCACACCAACATCAATACAAATACCTTCTTTTTTAGGGTCTACAACTGGCAAAATATTAGCTAGTAAAGATTGGCAACAAGGTTCAACTCGCATAATTGGGATGTGTTATTTAATAAAAACTGCATTCAAGAATAGCACCGAACCATCGCGATCGCATACTTGGTCTAAATTACCACAATATTTATAGCCAAGATTATCCATCAGAGTGAAAATATCTTTGAATTGAGCTTGATTTTCGTAAAGTTGTTTTAACGAAATTTCTACGATACATGCTTTAGCTTTGGCAAAAGTTTCAACTCCACCTCTAATCACCCTATCTTCATATCCTTGTACGTCAAGTTTAATCAGAATATCAGACTGGGGCGGTTCCAGCAATTGGGAAATTTCTCGATCTAAAGTTGACTGCTGCACAAGAATTTTTTCTTGCTTTTTGGTCATTGGGTACATTTTTTCACAAAACTTAGTTGTATTCAATATAGAGGAAGAAGCCGTAAAAAACAAATGCTGTTGGATTTCTATCTCTTGCACCGTATCGCCCAAAGCAAGATTAAAAACAGTCACTTTACCCTTTTGTTTTCTCGCCCAAGCTTTCACTTTTTTACAAGGGTCGGGTAGGGGTTCAAAAGCATATATCTTCGCCTTGGGGAATAGCTGAGAAATTTTTTGGTAAAATTGACCTTCATTCGCTCCCACATCAATAATTGTCTTGATAGAAAGTTTGGATAAACCTAAAAGTCTCTGCTCCCAATCTTTAACTAAAAGATTGCCAATTAAATTGATTATCTTGTTGCTAATTTCATAGATTAACTTATTTAATTTTTTCTGGTTAAATTCCGGCATAACAAAGTTTAGTACCACGAAACAAATCTGAAAACCGAGCAACCGTAGCTAATCTGGGTGGAGATCTGTGTAAAAATAAAAATTAGGCACAGAAGTATCTTCCGGTCAAAATTTGAGCCACCCTCATAATTCTTTTTAGCAGCAACATGAATCTACCAGAATCGAGCAGGCTACAGTTTACCCCAGATTTGAACATTTGTCGAGTTTTAAACGGCATGTGGCAAGTATCCGGCGGACACGGACGCATTTCTTCAGATGCAGCCATCCAAACCATGTTTAAGTACCTCGATGCAGGTTACACTACTTGGGATATGGCAGACCATTATGGCCCCGCCGAAGACTTTATTGGCGAGTTTAGGCGTCAATTAATCGCGACGCGAGGGGAAGCAGCGCTATCGAACCTGCAAGCATTTACCAAATGGGTACCAAGACCCGGTAAAATGACCAGAAAGTTGGTGGAAGATAATATTGATATCTCCCGCCGCAGGATGAAAGTTGATGCCTTAGACTTGATGCAATTCCACTGGTGGGAATACCGGGATAAAAATTACCTCGACGCCCTCAAGCATATGGCAGATCTGCAAACTGAGGGGAAAATCAAACACCTGGCATTAACTAATTTCGATACAGAACATTTGAAAATTATCCTTGACAACGGGATCAAGATAGTATCCAACCAAGTGCAATTTTCTATCGTTGACCGCCGTCCCGAAGTGGCGATGATTCAGTTCTGCCAGCAGCACGATATCAAGCTTTTCACTTACGGTACAATTTGCGGCGGTTTGTTATCAGAAAAATATCTGGGGCAACCCGAACCCCGTGGCGGACAACTTGACACCGTGAGTTTGAGGAAATACAAAAACATGGTAGATGCTTGGGGCGGTTGGAGTTTGTTTCAAGAATTGCTTTCTGTCCTCAAGGGAATTGCAGATAAGCATGGAGTTAGCATTCCCAATGTGGCAGTTCGTTATATTTTGGATAAACCAGCAGTAGGCGGTGTTATCGTTGGCGCCAGGTTGGGAATTTCCGCACACTTAGAAGATAACGCCAAAGTGTTTGATTTGCACCTGGATGATTCAGATACCAAACAGATAGATGCGGTAACAAATAAATCCAGGGATTTGTTTAAACTAATTGGCGACTGTGGGGACGAATATCGACGTTAAATCATCAACCATCGGGTAGGGGCACGGCGTGGGAAAATCTTGGCGTTAGTGACAAAACTTATTCATGCCGTGCCCCTACAGCAACGATCTTGGTTGGGATACAGCGGCTTGCAGCCGCGTGAGGGAAAGCGTTATCGCTTGGTTTGTGTAGCGGCACCCTTAAGGGTGCCGCTACACAAAAGGCGGTGTACCTCATCCGAATGAAATCCGCTATAAAATGCACCATTTGGAGCGCGATCGCTTCTGAATCTGGTAGCGGGGGCGAAGCACCGGGAAGGCTTCCGTCTGCATGGCGCGAGTGTATTTTCATCAGGTTAGTTTTAGCCTGTTAAACAGACTATCGGCGATTGCCTAACCTCTATTTTGGTTATAGCGGATTGCAGTCGCATGAGGTACACCGCCTTTTGTGTAGCGGCACCCTTAAGGGTGCCGCTACACAAAAGGCGCCAAAAGGCTGTACCTAGACGAGCTTGCAATCTGCTGTAATAGGCGATCGCATCCAAAATTCCCTGAAATTTCCAGGCGATCGCATCGAGCAAGAATTGGGGGATATGTTAACAAAAACAAGGGCGGGCGGGACGCCCACCCCACAAGAATTTTTCTGGTTTTGTGGGGTGGGACGTATTGCCCGCCCCATTTTTTCATTGCTCCACCTCGACAACATCTTCATCTTCCGATTCTTCTTGCTTAATCAGCCAAAGGCAAAATATTCCAATAAGCAGTACAGAAAGCAGCGAAAATATTTGGGAATTTTCTGAATGCCAGTAATTAAATGCTTCCCGATTAGAGAAAGCAAGAACAGCCAAGTAGGCAATCCGCAACCCATTGATTGCAAATCCCGTGATAACTGCCACAATAGGCACTAAAATTGTTTTGCCCAATTCAAGGGGAAACATAATTAAAAAAAGCGCTGACAGTTGCAACAGCCAAAGCAGCGTTGTCAATCCCGCACATTCAGGCGATATCCATATCGTTCCTTTTGGTTGAACAATAAAATCCCCGTGAGCAAAGACTTCATATCCTAAATACCACAGAACAAAGCTGGAAAATTTACCCGTTAAAGAACTAACGCCGATTAGCTGATTAATTGGATCGGTGATTAACTCCGGAGGTACTGCGAGAATAATCAAAAGGATGAATTCCTGCCAATATTGTTTTAATCCCTTAATCCCAGAGGCAATTAAACCTAAACCGAAAGCAGAAATTAAAGGAAAGATGCGAAGAAAAGGATCGTAACCAGTCAGGGATAAAATCTTGACGAGTACCAAAATAATTAGTATTATGCCAAAAAACCTGGAGAATACCCCACTGTTTAAACTTAAGCTGCAACGTTTTTCCCATAACCTGGATACTACAGCCAGCCAAAACAGAATACTTGTACCTAGAAAGAAGGTGGGTGCAGTTTTACCGACTAAACTCAAGTGAATACCAATTAAGCTAACTGCTATCCCCAAGAGCCAGAATTTAGGCTTTTGTAAAAGCTTCAGCAAGTTCATGATGGTAGGAGGTGTGTAATATTGTCAACAATAGACAAAGGGGCACGGCGTCCGAAAATTTTCGAGTTAGTTACAAAAATTCCTGATGTTCCCTACTACAACGATCTTTGTTGCACCCATCTGAAAATTTTAGCAAGATATTACTATCCCTCGCCACCTGCGATCGCTCTTAACAAATGTTATATTTTCCCGGTTTTACTTAACATATATTAATACTATGCCAGGAGTTAATCCGATGAAAAGATGGAAGCAATGGCGACTCGCTCTTTTGACGGCAGTTTGTGCCTTTTCTCTAATTCTTTCTAATTGTAAAAATCAGCCTAGCACTTCTCCCAACGCCAGCAGTCCAGGCGCAACTACCCAAGGCGTATTGGTTTATGGTTCCGGTGGACAACCCGTAAATTTAGAACCGGGGAATATCACCGATGGCAATTCGGTGATTGTCCAAGATCAAATATACGATCGCTTGCTCGAATTCAAACCAGGAACAACAGAACTTGCACCAAGTTTAGCTACCAGTTGGTCGGTTTCCCAAGATGGTAAAACTTGGACGTTTAAACTTAGATCGGGGGTAAAATTTCATGACGGTAGCGAATTTAACGCCGAGGCTGTTAAATTTAACGTAGAACGTTGGTGGGATGAAAAACACCCGAATGGACACCGGGATGCCGGGAAAAATTATCAAATTTGGCCTCAAGTTTTCGGCGGTTTTAAAGTCCAGCCAAATTCTCTCTTGCAAAATATTGTCCTAGTGGATAAATCTACGATTCAGTTTGTGTTGAAACAGCCCTTTGCTGCGTTTCCGGCTGCAATTGGATCGGCTTTCTTTGGTATTGCTAGCCCAAATGCGATTAAACAAGCTGGGGCAAAATATGGGACTCCTGCGGCTATGGCGGTGGGGACGGGGCCATTTATTTTCAAGGAATGGCGGACTGGCGATCGCATCCGACTCGAAAAAAATCCCACCTACTGGAAATCCGGATTTCCTAAAGCGAATCAATTGGTAATTCGCTTTATTACCGACCCAGCCGCAAGGCTTGCCCAACTTAGAGCTGGACAAATAGATTTTACCGTAGATTTGGCTCCAGATCAAATCAAAGAAATTCAAAGCGATCCGAATTTAACAGCGGTTCCTCGCCCTTCTTTTAATGTGGGATATTTGGCGTTAAATCCCAGTTATAAGCCGCTGTCGGATGCGCGGGTGAGAGTTGCGATCGCTCACGCCATCAACACTCAACAAATCGTCCAAGCTTTCTGGGGCGAATTAGGCACTAGCGACGCTCACTTTACCCCGTCTGCACTGGCAGAATTCCAATCTAAAAACATTGCCAATTACGAACATAACCCGCAGAAAGCCAAACAACTTTTAGCCGAAGCTGGCTATCCTAAAGGCTTCGATTTGGAACTGTGGTACATGCCGGTTTCCCGCGCTTATTTTCCCACACCGAAACCAATTGCTGAAGCTTTCGCCGCCGATTTAACTGCAATTGGAATTCGAGTGACGCTCAAAACAAAAGATTGGGCGGCTTACATTGCCGAGCGACAAAAACCGCCGGGATTCCAAGCGTTTATGTTAGGTTGGACAGCCGACTATGGCGATCCGGATAGTTTTTATTATCCCCACTTTGGCCCCGGTTCTACCATCGATTTGGGAGGTTGGAAAAATCAGCGACTTTTGCAATTATTAAATCAAGGACGCGCGACTGGGGATAAAGCAACCAGAGCTAAAATTTACGCAGAAGTTGATGAAATTTTGCACAAAGAAGTAGTGCGCCTGCCCATTGTACATTCCCAACCGCTATTAGCCAAACGCAAGAATGTTGCAGGATGGGTTCCCAGTCCCTTGGGTTCCGAGTCGTTTGACGGAATTACCAAACAGTAAAAGATTGGGGAGGTGGGTAATAATTATTACTCATCTCCCTCCTCAATCAATACAACGCTTTGGCAATTTGATTCATGATATTCAATTGCTCGATACTCGGTGCTTCGATATTACCCCATGCCAGTTTCTCTAACTGCGCTGCCAACACTCGCAAATGTTCCGCACGCAAGCGCATTCTGATGCTAATTCCCTCCGCTCCTGTTGCGATGCACTGCGGACAAACATCGCTTATATAATCACCCGATTCATTGTAAGCTCTTGCTACAATTTCTTTGGTTATAAATGTGCTGCCGCAGAGGTGGCAATAGGATTTTTCATCAAAGTCATTCGTTTCTAGTTCAATTTTCATGTTCTTACTCGCGAATGCGAGTCCCTTACTTGAGAGTATTTGACATTAATACCCTTTCCAATTTGAGGCACACCGATCAATTTTTACACCAGTTGGGTTGAACCAGGCTATCTGTTTTTGTGAAACTTTGTCAGTAAAACCCACTCTGACAACACTCCTCTACCATCGGTAGCGTCCCGCAAAAGAAATGGTATGACAGCCAGACAATTGCTACTGTTTTTTCTGGTTAATCTTATTTTAAGAAAAAAGGTACTTATTTTAACAGAAAATGTTTTGATTTCTGGAAAAAGAAGCGGTTCTCCTTTGTCGAGGCTGCACCAACGCCTGAGCAGTCGTTACAAAATGTAAAAACAAAACTCCCGTTGAGACAGGTTGAATCGAATATCTAAGCATCGCGCACTGCGGTAGTCTAGATTGGGTGACCTATTCTGTTTGCGTTGTGGCGCGATCGCACTATGTCTCCAACCGTTTCCAGTCCTCCCCGTACCATTCGCATCGCTTCCCGTAAAAGCCAACTGGCGTTGGTTCAAACTTACTGGGTGCAAGAACAACTCCAGAAACACTTTCCCGGCAGGACTTTTGAAGTCCACACCATGAGTACCCAAGGCGACAAGATACTCGATGTCGCCCTAGCCAAAATCGGCGATAAAGGACTATTCACCAAAGAACTGGAAGTCGGGATGCTCAACAACGAAACCGATTTTGCAGTACACTCGCTCAAGGATCTGCCCACCCGGTTACCACAAGGCTTGGTACTCGGATGCGTCACCGCCAGGGAAAATCCCGCAGACGCCCTCGTCGTCCACGAAAAGCATAAAGACAAGCAACTCGATACCTTACCAGAAGGCGCAGTCATCGGCACATCTTCGCTGCGGCGTTTGGCACAGTTGCGCCACCACTTCCCCCATCTGGCATTTAAAGATATCCGCGGTAACCTGAATACGCGACTGGGGAAACTCGATGCTGGAGAATACGATGCGCTGATTTTAGCCGTCGCCGGATTGGAAAGACTGGGAATGAGCGATCGCATCCACCAAGTCATCCCCAGTGAAGTATCGCTGCACGCCGTCGGACAAGGCGCATTAGGTATCGAATGTCGCGCCGAAGACAGCGAAATCATAGAAATACTTCAAGTCATCCAACACCAACCAACAGCCTATCGCTGCTATGCCGAACGCGCCTTTCTGCGAGAATTAGAAGGCGGCTGTCAAGTCCCCATCGGCGTCAACACCCACTTGGATGGAGATACCCTCACCCTCACCGGCATGGTTGCCAGTTTAGACGGTCAGCGACTGATCAAAGATACCATTACAGGCGCTGCCAGCGATGCCGAACAAATCGGCATCCAACTCGCCCAACGCTTGCGCCAACAAGGCGCAAAAGCCATCTTAGACGAGATTTTTGCTCAAATTCAGCGTTAAATGGGTAGGGGTCATGGCTAATGGCTAATGGCTAATGGTTACTCCCCCTGAGGCGATTAGCAATTAGCAATTAGCAATTAGCAAATCACCAAGGACTGTTTTGCAGTGCGCGTCTACAGGTATGATTACCTTAACAATTTGTTTCTAATTTGACTGCCTAGTCTGAGGGAAGACGAACGTTAAAATGAGAATTCTATTTGTTGCTGCTGAAGCAGCACCCCTGGCAAAAGTTGGCGGCATGGGCGATGTCGTTGGGGCTTTGCCCAAAGTGCTGCGAAAATTGGGGCATGACGTGCGGGTTTTCATGCCCTACTATGGCTTCCTACCAGACAAGATTACTATTCCAAAAACGCCTATCTGGTCGGGTAATGCGATGGGACAGGGTTTCTCGATTTACGAAAACGTCTTGCCCAATAGCGATGTGCCTTTATATTTATTCGGTCATCCTTCGTTCTGGCCCCGTCGCGTTTATCATGGAGACGATGAAGACTGGCGGTTCACCTTATTTGCTAACGGGGCGGCAGAATTTGCCTGGAACTACTGGAAGCCAGACATCATCCACTGTCACGACTGGCATACGGGAATGATTCCCGTGTGGATGCACCAAGACACCGAGATCAAAACCGTCTTCACGATTCACAACCTAGCTTATCAAGGTCCGTGGCGCTGGCGGTTGGAGCAAATGACTTGGTGTCCTTGGTACATGCAAGGACACAATACAATGGCGGCGGCAATTCAATTTGCCGACTGGGTAAATACAGTTTCGCCCACCTATGCCGATCAGATCAAGACTGCGGCGTATGGCGAACAATTGGAAGGCTTGCTTTCTTACGTCAGCGGTAAGTTATCCGGGATTCTCAACGGTATCGATACCCAACTTTACAACCCGGTTACCGACAAATATATCGCTCAAACCTTCAGTGCCGATACACTCGATCAACGAAAGGCGAATAAAGTCGCGCTGCAAGAAGAAGTTGGGTTAGAAGTCAATTCCGGATCGTTCCTGATTGGTATGGTAACCCGGTTGGTCGAGCAGAAAGGCATCGATTTGTCGCTGCAAATCCTCGACCGCTTCATGTGCTATACCGATGCTCAGTTTATCTTGTTGGGGACAGGCGATCGCTACTACGAAAGCCAAATGTGGCAAATGGCTTCCCGCTATCCAGGTCGCATGGCAACCTACCTACTCTACAACGACGCCCTCGCCCGCCGCATCTACGCAGGTTGCGATGCCTTCCTCATGCCCAGCCGTTTTGAGCCATGCGGCATCAGCCAAATGCTCGCCATGCGCTACGGTTGCGTCCCCATCGTGCGGCGTACCGGCGGCTTAGTCGATACTGTAACCCACCACGACCCCGTCAACCAAGCGGGTACGGGTTATTGTTTCGACCGCTACGAACCCCTCGATCTATTTACCGCTATGATTCGAGCTTGGGAAGGCTTCCGCTTCAAAGAGCAATGGCGCACCCTGCAACAACGCGGCATGGCGCTGGATTTCAGCTGGGATAAATCCGCCCACGAGTACGATAAATTGTACCGTTCGCTGTTTGGCATCACCGAAGCCCCATCCCAAGAGCAAGCAGAGTTAGCTCATGTAACCGCTGAGTAATTGCTAATTGCTAATTGCTAATTGCTAATTGCGCTTGACCGATTAGCCATTAGCCATTAGCGATTAGCCATTAGCGATTAGCCATTAGCGATTAGCCATTAGCGATTAGCCATTAGCGATTAGCCATTAGCGATTAGCCATTAGCGATTAGCCATTAGCGATTAGCCATTAGCGATTAGCGATTAGCGATTAGCCATTAGCCATTAGCCATTAGCCATTAGCCATTAGCCATTAGCGATTAGCCATTAGCCATTAGCGATTAGCAAGTCTCATATTCCTGAGATACGGTTCGGGATTTTCTGCCACCCAACCTAAATCTGAGTTGTAGCGAATTTCAAAATGCAGGTGAGATGCTTCGATATCGGGGGAACCCGTTGCACCAACAGTTCCCACCTGCTCTCCCTGCATAATTCTTTGCCCAGTCGTGACGGTAATATTGTCCAAGTGGGCGTAGCGAGTTTGCAACCCGTCTTGGTGATTGATTACCACTAAATTACCGTAATTGCCTTGCTCCCCGGCAAAAGCTACCACACCGTTTCCCGCCGCTAAAACTGGCGTATCAGGGGTTGCCAACAAATCTACACCGCTGTGGAATTCTACCTTACCCGTACCCAATCTCAGCTGCCAACCGTAGCGCAATCCCACCATTGCTATAGCAGGTAAAGGATATTCTGTCAACTCCCTGGTAACTTCTTCTACTCCTAGGGTTTCCGGCGACCAATTCACCCCCGGTACAAACACAACTCTGGGATTTTCCTGACAACCATTGACTTCGTATAAAATAGCCTCGCGCACGTTGTAAGCTTTTGCCACATCCCGCCAAGTTTGATTCGCCGGTACTTCTACGCGAATGCCGTTAAAGGGGGGAATAACGATTTCGGTTCCTACCTGCACTCCACCCGACCTTAAACTAGGGTTCAATCCTAACAGGGTAGCCGGAATCAGATTATGTTGACGGGCGATACTCTCCAGTGTCTCGCCAAGAGCAACTAGGTGTGTACTCAGGCGCTCCAGCGCTGGTGCGGGACAATTTAAGTTTTGCGGTTGTAAAGCGGGTTCAGTCAGATTCGCTTTCACTTCCAAGGCGGTTATAAACAGCCACAGAAGCGTTGAGGCGATGGGAAACCAACGATATAAAGTCATGGAATCAAGCAATCAATGTGAAGAAATTTTAATTAACAACCCAAATAAACCGGGTTTCTAAGAACAATCATTGGTTTGGCAACCAGAGATTGACGCAGAAACTTTGGTGATGGCCTCGACCTGCGTCAGTACTGCTGGTGTATTTTAGCGGTTTAGCGATGACAACGCCGATGACTCAAAGCTGGCAATTACCTTACCAAAACTGAATTTTATGCCAAGTCTCCCACAAAAATGCAAACTTTCTCAACCTTGCAATAGGTGAAACCCTCGTTTAGAGCAAGCTAAAGTAGATTATTATCTGTGTTTTTCTGAGGAAAAGCGTTACACCCCGCCCCGCTTTCCTCGTGATTCGATTCATAGGGTGGGTTTTCAGTGGAATTTTAACTTATGAGTTTATCTGTAAAGCAGCTGACTCTTTATTTCACGTTGCTCGCCATTGGCGGCGGTGCAGGGGTGTTAGCTAGCCGCCACCTGCAAGCGGAAAGTCGCGTCATCCCAACTTACCAGGCAACTGCCCCCATGTTGCCCCCGTTGCCAATTGAGCGCAATTCAGGCGGCAAAACGGCGAATGTTGACCCCAACAGCGTCAATTTCATCGCCGAGGCAGTCCAAAAGGTGGGACCTGCGGTAGTGCGAATTGATGCCTCGCGCAAGGTGGAAATACCAATCCCGGAAGCGTTTCGCAACCCGATGTTTAGGCGCTTCTTTGGCAATGACTCGCCGATTGGGCCGGAAGAACGGTTAGAACGCGGCACTGGTTCCGGGTTTTTACTGAGTTCTGATGGCAGTTTAATTACAAATGCTCACGTAGTAGATGGCTCGAAGACCGTGCAAGTAACGCTGAAAGACGGTCGCACGTTTGAAGGCCGGGTGGTGGGAACAGACCCGCTGACCGATGTGGCGGTGGTGAAGATTAACGCCACCAATTTGCCGACGGTGAGTTTAGGCAGCTCGCAAAATTTGATACCGGGTCAGTGGGCGATCGCGATCGGCAATCCCCTGGGTTTGGATAACACGGTAACGGTGGGTATTATCAGCGCCACGGGACGTTCCAGTTCCCAAGTCGGCGTCCCAGATAAACGAGTTAATTTTATTCAAACCGATGCTGCGATTAACCCCGGCAACTCTGGAGGGCCACTATTAAACGCTGCGGGAGAAATTATCGGCATTAATACTGCAATTCGCGCCGATGCTCAAGGACTTGGCTTTGCCATCCCCATCGAAACCGCACAGCGCGTCGCCAATCAATTGTTAGCTAAAGGCGAGGTGCAACATCCCTTCTTGGGAATACAAATGGCGGGACTGACCCCAGCTTTAAAAGAACAGCTAATTCAAGAAAGTAACCTTACCATCACCCAGGAGCGGGGGGTTTTGGTGATGCGGGTTTTCGACAATTCACCCGCCGACCAAGCCGGTCTGCGCCGAGGCGATATCATTCAAAAAATTAACGGCGTAGCGATCAAAGAAGCTTCTAAAGTACAAGAGTTAGTAGAAGCCAGTGCCGTAGGTTCTGTCTTGGAACTCGAAGTCACCCGCAACGGGCAAACCCAAAATATCCAAGTGCGACTGGGTGCTTTTCCAGCGGAGCGAATGGGGTAGGAAATTTTAGATTTTAGATTTTGGATTTTAGATGGGATGATTGTTTTACCTTTAAGATCTAAAATCTGCCATCTAAAATCTAAAATTATTGGGCACTGTCTGGTTCCTGTTTGAGGGACATTGAACCAAGCAAACTTTCCTCTAGCTGCATCCGCTGTTCCATCTGACGCAGGAAATAACCTGTCATCATCGCCGAAGCTAGCAGCCCGGCTAAGTTTTCCCGGTCTGTGGTAATTTGAACGTTAAAATGCTCGCCTGGTAGCATTCCCACCAGACCTTGAACGTTTTGAGAAATAATTTGCTTGATTTCCGGACTGACAGACTTGGCGACGCGGGCTAATACCTCCGGAGATTGATGCTGCAGATATTTCAGCAGTGGATTGGCTGGAGCATTTTCGGTATCAGAACTGAGAAAATCAGGGTTAAAGACCATGAGGAGCCTTAGTGTTGAACTAACTCTAATTTGACATATTTCCCACCAGACAGGGAGATGTAACAGGGAGAGGAAAATTTTGGGGGAAAAGAAGCTATTATGACCAGTAAACAGCCTTTTTTGCTCCCCAATTTATTTTTTTAACCAATATCGAGGCAAGACGCGCCCCATCACAGTTTCTCTGCCAGGACTTACCCACTACGAGCTGAGAAACCGGGTTTGTTTACGTAAGTCCTGTCTGCTTTCAGTCGTAAGTTTCCTCTGATTCTTCTGGGTCGCTCTCGCTTGTCGCTCTCCCTCGCCCTACTGCGTTGAAAGGTAACTCTAGCTGTTTGGGGAGTTGGTCTAGTTCAAAATACTGGTGAAATTTCTCTGTTACTTGTAGCAAATACGACCGCCCTTCTGATTGTCGGCGTTTGCGGACGTAGCCTAATTGTACGAGTTCCTGCACTTGCTGGTAAGCTCCAGAGCCGCGTAAATCGACCAATTCGGTTTGAGCGATCTCGCCTTTGAGGGCGATCGCTGCCAATGTCCTCAAAGCCCCCACCCCTATTTCTGGCGGTATCAAATTTTGCATCAACCCCTGAAACGATGTCCGCAATTGCAGACAATAACCAGCGGGGGTTTCTACAACTTCCAAAGCGCTGTCGCGGTGGGCGTAATCGTCCATCAGTTCCAGCAGCGCTTCTTGGGCGTCGTTTTTGTCGCATTTGGCGTATTCGGCGATGGCAGCCAGCGACAGGGGCTGGCTTTTCAGGTATAGAATCGCTTCAATGGTAGTTGCCAGACGAGCCATTGTAATTTTGGATGTCTCGCTAGAATCAATCGATTCTATACCTTAACATCTGTTTAACCAAACAACCCCGCGACGTAATTGCGGGTGTCCACATTCGAGGCTTCGGTAAAAATCATAGCAGTAGGGCCAAATTCGACTAACCGACCGATGCGACTCTCATCGGCATTGAAAAATGCCGTATAATCCGACACGCGAGACGCTTGTTGCATGTTGTGAGTCACGATCGCAATCGTCAGTTTATCGCGCAGCGTCTGCAATAATTCCTCAATTTTCATTGTGGCAATTGGGTCAAGCGCCGAACAAGGCTCATCCATCAGCAGAATTTTCGGCTTCACCGCCAAAGCACGAGCAATGCACAGACGCTGTTGTTGACCGCCAGAAAGTCCTAGGGCTGATTTTTTCAGATTATCTTTGACTTCATTCCACAACGCCGCCCCTTGCAACGCAGATTCTACAATTTCATCTAATTCGGCTTTTGATTTGTGCCCCGCTACTTTAATGCCGTAAGCTACATTCTCGTAAATGCTAATGGGAAATGGATTGGGTTTTTGGAACACCATACCAATTTGACGGCGGAGTCGGTTCAAATTAACGCCGCGACTGAAAATATCTTGTCCAAAAAATTCCACCGTTCCTTCAAAGCGTACCGGCGCTTCTAATTCGCTAATTCGGTTTAAGGCTTTGATGAAAGTGGATTTACCGCAACCTGAAGGGCCAATAATCGCAGTAATTTGCCCTTGGTAAATATCCATCGAAACAGAATCTACCGCTTTTTTCTCGCCGTAGTAGCAGCTTAATTTGCGGACTTTCAAAGCCGGAACTGAAGTTTCTGCGGTAGATTGAGCCGCCGCTGCCATATTCTTTCCTCTGGGAGGAATCGGTTTAAATGCTTTATTGGGGTCTGGTTTCATGATAGTATTGTAGATTTAAGATTTGAGATTGCAGATTTAAGACGTATTGCAGATTTAAGATTGCAGATTGCAGATTTAATTCAAATCTAAAATCTAAAATCTGAAATCTAAAATTTTCCTTCATCGTCGGCGCGTCACCAGGCGAGACGCAATACTGAGCAGTAAGATTAAACTTACCAACACCACCGAAGCCGTCCAAGCTAAATTATTTTGTTCGGGAAACGGAGAATTGGCATAATTATAAATTAAAACCGAAAGCGAAGGGGTAGGATTAAATAATCCATCGGGCCAGTTATCGCTAAACAAAGCCGTGAAAACCAGAGGCGCTGTTTCGCCCGCCGCACGCGCTACAGCGAGTAGAATACCTGTAGTCACACCGGGTAAAGCTGTAGAAACGACAATTTTAAAAGTGGTTTGGAAGCGGGTAGCACCCAAAGCAGCAGAGGCGAGGCGTTGAGAGATTGGAACCAATTTCAAGGCTTCTTCTGTGGTCAGCGCTACGACTGGTAGCATGAGTATAGAAAGCGCAAAACCGCCAGCTAGGGCTGAAAATCCACCTATCCCAATTGATAAAGTATTAATATCGTAACCGAAAATGTTTGCGATCGCTCCCACAAAACCCGGAAGCGGCACCCCAATTCCTTGGTCAATTGCTTCCCGTCCCAACAATATTTGACCGTTCTGAATCCCTATTTTAGTCACCACTACAACCCCATAGGCAAAAACGCCTATAATCACTGAAGGAATACCCGTCAGAACGGTAGTAATGAAACGAATAGCGCTGGCTGTTTTTGAATTTTTGCCAAATTCAGATAAGTATATGCCAGTCAACAAACCGAAAGGAATGCTAATTGCCGAAGCAATGCCGACCATAATTAACGTTCCTAAAATAGCATTGCCAAAACCATTTGGTCCTTCTACCCCAACTGGTGATGGTAAAGAAGTGATGGTTTCTGGACTCAATTGGGGCAGTCCCTGATGCAGGATTGACCACAATATTTCTACCAGGGGTAACAGCGCCAAACCCGTAAGGGCAAATGCTAACACAGTCATGCCATAGGTGAATAAAGTTCTACCTATGGGCAAAGGTTTGTTGAGTTCGGCAATTATTGATTCTTCAGTTTCTAACGAGGAAGGATTGGTCATGAATTGCTAATTGCTAATTGCTAATTGCTAATTGCTGATTGGTTGTTAGAGCTGTTCAACGGTGGAAATATTAGGGATTGCTATCATGCTTGCTTGTGTCCCAGCACCCTTACTAAAAGAACTGCTGCTATGTTAACCAGCAAGGTGATAACAAACAGAATCAAGGATAAATACATCAAGGCGCCGATATGCAATGGGTCTAATGCTTCGGCAAATTGAGTGGCGAGGACGGAGGGAATTGTAGAGGCTAAATCTAGCAAAGAAGGGTTAATTTGAGGTGAGTTGCCAATCACCATTGTCACCGCCATTGTTTCGCCTAATGCGCGTCCCAAAGCGAGGGTAGAAGCACCCAAAATTCCCGAAGCACCTGAAGGTAACAAGACGCGAAAAATGCTTTCCCAACGAGTAGCGCCTAAAGCCATTGAAGCACTTCGCAATTCTTTGGGAACGACTAGCAATACATCGCGGCTAATTGCTGCTATTGTCGGCACGATCATGATCGCCAGCACTATCCCCGAAGTGAGCAAACCAGGGCCAGAAGGTTGGGTGCTAAATTGGGGAATAAAACTGAATTTATCGAATAGCCATTGTTGTAGGGGCAGCAGAAAGGGAATTAAGACAAAAATGCCCCACAGTCCGATAATGACGCTGGGAATCGCGGCAATTAATTCTACTACAAATGCAATCGGCGATCGCACCCAATTCGGGATAAAATCTTCACTGGTGACTAGGGCTACCGAAACGCCCACGGGGACGGCGATTAGGAGTGCGATCGCGCTCGATACCAGGGTGCCATAAATAAATGGCAAAGCACCAAACTTTAACTCCCCTATATTCCATTCACTCCCCGACAAAAACCCCAGCCCAAATTGTTGAATCGCTGGCAGCGCTTGCTGTAAAATTACCCACGATAGCCAAAACAGGGTCAATGCCGTACAGATAGCAAACCCATAAACTAACCAAGTAAAACCTTGGTTTAGCCAAAGATTTAACCCCCCTCCTGCTGTTATGTCTAATTCAGCATCAAGGTTTTTAGTTGAATTTTTAGATGGCTTTGAGCGATTTTCCATAGCTTTTAGTTATCAGTAATTATTCCTCAGCTATTGCACTAATATACGCGGGCGGGACGCCCACTCCACAAGAGATTGATTTTTCTTGTGGTATAGGCATCCTGCCTGTCCCACACCTACCCCAGCAGAGATGGATTTTGCTTGTGACATAGGCATCCTGCCTGTCGGGCACCCACCCCAGCAGAGATGGATTTTGCTTGTGACATAGGCATCCTGCCTGTCCCACACCCACCCCACAAGAGATTGATTTTGCTTGTGGTATAGGCATCCTGCCTGTCCCACACCTACCCCACAAGAGATTGATTTTGCTTGTGGCATAGGCATCCTGCCTGTCCCACACCTACCCCACAAGAGATTGATTTTGCTTGTGGTATAGGCATCCTGCCTGTCGGGCACCCACCCCACCAGAGATGGATTTTGCTTGTGACATAGGCATCCTGCCTGTCGGGCACCCACCCCACCAGAGATGGATTTTGCTTGTGACATAGGCATCCTGCCTGTGCCACCCATTTTAGGTACAAGACTTAACGGACGCCGCTATTGACTGCTTGAACCACTCTGCTAGCAATCGGAGCAGGAATGCGCGTATAGCTGAGGTCATCGTTGATTTGTTGACCGTCGGTCATCACCCATTGTACCAATCGCTTCACTGCATCAGCTTTACCGGGTTGAGGATACTGTTTGTAAACCATCATCCAAGTCAAACCCACGATAGGATAACCTTGGTTCGGGTTACCAAATTCAGTAAAGTTGACGCGGAAGTCTTGGTTAAAATCTACACCTGACAACGCTTGGTTTGCTGCCTCCATCGAAGGCGCAACGTAAGCATTACTGCGATTTTGCAATTGCGCCATCTGCATGTTAGCGCTCTTGGCAAACGAGTATTCTACGTAACCAATCGCACCCCGCGTCTGTCTCACGCTTTGTGCAACACCGGGATTTCCTTGACCCCGCAGCGGATTTCCAGGCCAGTTGGGTGTAGTGCTAGCAGTTACTCTACCCCGAAAATAAGGATTAATTGCACTCAAGTGATTGCTAAAAATAAAGCTAGTACCGCTGCTATCTGCACGCACTGCCAGTCGAATCGGTTGATTGGGCAAGTTTACCCCTGGATTAGCAGAAGCAATTTTCGGGTCGTTCCAGCTAGTAATTTGACCGGAAAAAATACCAGGAAGTGCTTCGCGGGATAGTTTGAGATTGTTAACCCCTGGCAGATTATAAACAACTGCAACCGGGCCGCCAGCAGTGGGGATAAATATTACACCCCGACTAACTTTCCCCATTTCGTCATCTTTCATTGCCACGTCGCTCCCGGCAAAATCTACCGTTCCGGCAATCATTTGGCGAATTCCAGCACCGCTACCTACGGCTTGGTAGTTAACTCGAATGTTGGGGTTTTTTTGGCTGAATTGCTGAAAATACCTCTGATACAAAGGCGCCGGAAATGTTGCGCCCGCTCCGTTAAGTGTTACTGATGCTGTTTGGGATGTTGCCGTGTAAACGAAGCCTCCCACAACACCAACTGTTACGGCGGAAGCCACTACAGCTCGACGCAAAGTAGTGGAAGATAAAGCCATACTATCCCTATCCTTAAGCACAAATGCATTTTTGATTAAGCACTTCTCACCCTACACTTTACTGGTTAAGAAAAGGAAAATATCAGTCTAATTATAGGTTAAGCTGAGATTAACTTATGTTTAAGCAAAAGTTATATTAAGATTAAAAATTTTTAGTTATTTTTTTGTTGCCAAGTTTAGATGGGATCTGCCCTGAGGCTGCAACTCCAAGATGGCAAGCAAGAGTTAAGTTCGACATACCTCTAAAGGGGTATTTTTTCTGCCTCTTGTTCGTAGTGGGGACGTTACTCCTCTGTTTGAGCGATCGCAACTTGCCACCCTTTCTTCGTTTGCCCCAGTTTTAAAGAACTACAAGACTTTATAAACTTAGGGAAATTTCCATTTAAATTCAATTCATCTAGGGTTTGACTAATCGTTTTACCGTATTTTTTATGAAATTCACTTCCTAAACTTGACATAGAAATAGCGATATTAGAAGATTTAGCCGTTAAACTTTTCAAAAGATTAACAAGCGCGTCTTCTAATTCAGCTGGCGAACTAATAGATGAATTTCTCATATTATTTTGCTCATCTAATTCAGGATTTGAGCCATTGCCATTTGACGCTTTCGGCTCAGACATTTCAAATAAAGTAATATAAAGTGGCGAACGCTCCGAAACTTGATGCGCCACAAACTCAGATGGATACTCGAAGAAAATATCTCTTGTTCTTTTCCCTGGAAAGTGAGTTGCGACAACTTGAGTAATAGTAATCTGGTACTTACTTTGAAAAAGATTTGAAATTCTAGATAACTTGAGCCACTGACAACCAGTTTGCAATTGTTCGGCTTTAATTAACTGTTTTAAACAGGCAATAAATTCCTCAACCGAAGGCATTTCGGGGATGGGTTTGAGCGAATGAGTTTGAGTTTCTCCCGTCTTGCTGTTAAAGACTGCGATCTCACCTTTTTGTTTGCGAACCCGATATACAGTTAACCCGTGGGTTTGCAGCGTAGTACATAAATGAATAATTGCGTTATCCGACGAGCAAACTAATACTTCTTTCGCATTTGGGTAATGTACAAAAATAGAAGATCCAACCGTTGCCATTTTTAAATCGGCGCTGTCTTTTCCGGGGGGGACGTGAATTAGTTCGTAATGACGTTCGTGAAATTCAGCGTCTTTCCTCCCCATGCTGCGCCAATTGGCAAATGCGATTTTAATTTGAATCGGATAGGTACATATTTTCTCTAAAAATTTCTCTGTTTCTACATCTAATTGTAAGTTTTCTACATCTAAAAGTAAGATGGCAATAGCACCCGCCGATTTTGAGCCTAAATTTTCCCCTCCATTTGACGGCGTTTCCGGCTGAATAATTATCTGACGTAGGTTCTTTATTAATACTTTGAACTCAGCCGTTTCAAAAAAGCTGGGTTCCACCAGAAGCTGCAAAAATTTTCTAACTTTAACCAGTTGGGCTTTTTGGTCAGAGGCATTTAGTAGTTCTTGTTTCAACCTATCTTTGAAGATAGACTGATAGCGGTCATCTTTCCATGCCACTTTTCGATACTTTTCTTTCAGCCATTCCGGATGCTGCCGCTGCATCTCTAGAACAGCTTCATAGATATAAATACTTATTCGATCGAGAACGGTAGAATCAGTCACTGACAGCAAGCTAATGTGGTCTGGCATAGCCTTCCACGCGCATGGGGTGGCCTATGAGTCCATAATAAAAGGAAGTTTAACCTTTACATATCTTAATCATGGCTAGAGACCTGCGGGGATTCATCAAACTACTGGAAGAAAAAGGGCAATTGCGGCGAATTAGTGCCTTAGTTGACCCAGATTTAGAAATTGCGGAGATTTCCAACCGGATGCTGCAACAAGGCGGCCCTGGGTTAATCTTTGAAAATGTCAAAGGGTCGCCTTATCCTGTAGCGGTGAACCTGCTGGGAACGGTGGAACGCATTTGCTGGGCGATGAACATGCAGCACCCCCAGGAGTTAGAGGAATTGGGGAAAAAACTGGCAATGCTGCAACAACCCAAACCACCCAAAAAGATATCCCAGGCGGTCGAGTTTGGCAAGGTGCTGTTTGACGTGCTGAAAGCAAAACCGGGGCGAGACTTTTTCCCCGCGTGTCAGCAAGTGGTAATTGAGGGAGATGACCTGGATTTAAACAAAATTCCGATGATTCGCCCCTATCCAGGGGATGCAGGCCAGATTATCACCCTGGGATTGGTAATTACCAAAGATTGCGAAACCGGCGTCCCGAATGTGGGGGTATATCGGTTGCAACTGCAATCGCCCAGTACGATGACGGTGCATTGGTTATCCGTCAGAGGTGGGGCGAGGCATTTACGGAAAGCGGCGCAACAGGGTAAGAAATTGGAAATTGCGATCGCTCTCGGCGTCGATCCTCTAATTATCATGGCAGCTGCTACCCCCATCCCCGTAGACTTATCGGAATGGCTGTTTGCAGGGCTTTACGGCGGTTCCGGCGTGCAACTCGCGAAATGCAAAACAGTCGATTTAGAAGTCCCAGCGGACTCGGAAATGGTCTTAGAAGGGACGATTACACCAGGGGAGGTATTGCCCGATGGGCCGTTTGGCGATCATATGGGATATTACGGCGGCAAGGAAGATTCGCCCCTGATTCGCTTCCACTGCATGACCCAGCGAAAAGATCCAATTTATTTAACCACCTTTAGCGGGCGTCCGCCCAAAGAAGAAGCGATGATGGCGATCGCTCTCAATCGCATTTACACCCCCATCCTACGGCAACAAGTCTCGGAAATCGTCGATTTCTTCCTGCCAATGGAAGCTTTAAGTTACAAAGCTGCCATTATTTCCATTGACAAAGCATATCCCGGACAAGCACGCCGCGCCGCCCTGGCATTTTGGAGTGCCTTACCCCAATTTACCTACACTAAATTTGTCATTGTCGTCGATAAAAACATTAACATTCGCGATCCGCGTCAAGTCGTATGGGCAATTAGTTCCAAAGTTGACCCGGTGCGGGATGTTTTTATTCTGCCCAATACACCATTTGATAGTTTAGACTTCGCCAGCGAAAAAATTGGTTTAGGCGGACGCATGGGGATTGACGCGACAACTAAAATCCCCCCCGAAACCGAACACGAATGGGGCGCACCTTTGGAATCAGATCCAGATGTAGCGGCGATGGTAGAACGCCGTTGGGCAGAATATGGGTTAGCAGATTTGCAGTTAGGAGAAGTCGATCCGAACTTATTCGGATATGATATGCCGAGGCACAAACCAAAAATTTGAAATCTAACAAAGAATAGACCTCTGGCAAAAATAACACCGGACGGGCAAGATGCCCATCCCACAAGAAAAAATCATATCAAATCCGGCTCGAAAACCCCTATAATCTTCTTCTTCTTGGCGTTCTTGGCTTCTTGGCGGTTCATTTAAAAAGGGGGTCATGGAAGCGCATTTGGTATCACTCTTGTGGGGTAGGCGTCTCGCCTGCCCAAGAAGTAGATAAAAAACTCTCTTTTCTGCCTCTGCATTCTCTGCGCCTGGAGCGGTTTTACTCCCTTCCCGGTAGAAGAAGATTATCTACTTCTTCCTTCTTCTTCCTTCTTCTTCCTTCTTCTTCCTTCGTGTCCTTCGCGTCTTCGTGGTTCAATAATACTAATTCTTCAGGCACCGAAACGAGCAATCATTCAAATGCAAACGGAAACGATATTATGGGCTAAGGTACGCCTTATACAATTGCTTTCGAGGTCAACCGATGCCTTCTCCGTTTTCCGGCATGGACCCGTATTTAGAAAATCCTGCATTATGGACGAAAGTTCATCAGCGTTTAATTGTAGCGCTAGCAGACGCTCTATCTCCACACTTGCGGCCTAAATATATAGTAGACATCGCAGAAAGAGTGTATCAAACAACAGAGGAAAACTCGTTACTTGTTGGTATTCCCGATGTCGCAGTAAAGCGTTCTCAAACTGTCAATAGCTCATCAACGGCAAATATAGCGCTCGCAACGCCTCCAGTCCAAGCAGCTACAGTAATAATTCCTCTGCCTGAAACGGTACGGGAGTGGTATTTAGAAGTGCGAGAAGTAGCGACGAGACAGGTAATAACGGCAATTGAAGTGCTTTCCCCTAAAAATAAGCGTTCAAAAGAAGGACGCAAAGCATATTTAAAGAAACGTCAGCGAGTGTTTGGGAATTTAACCCATTTAGTCGAAATTGACTTATTGCGTGCCGGGGAACCAATGCCAATTTTAGGCTCGCCCATCGAGAGCGATTATAGAATTTTGGTGAGTCGAAGCGAACGCCGTCCTCAAGCTGAATTATATGCCTTTAACCTGCAACATAGCATCCCATCATTTTTGTTACCGTTGCAAGAGGAAGATACGGAACCTGCGATAGACTTGCAAACCTTAATAAATGGCGTATATGACCGGGCTGCTTACGATTTAGTGATAGATTACACTCGCGAAGTAGCCCCACCCCTAGAGGAAGAAAATGCTGCTTGGGTGGATGCACTACTGCGAGAGAAAGGGTTACGGTAAGATAAACAGGACTTACGCACGACGAGAAAAGAAACCCGGTTTCTTCGTCGTTCGCGCCGCGTGCCGGAGGCATATCTCGAGTTTCCTCTCCCAACTATTTTTCGTATCACCTTAGTTTCTTTGCGTAAGTCCTGATAAAAAATTTTTTTCTGATACTTTCCGGATCTGAGCCAATTCTATAGGAAAAAGGCTATAAGCGATCGCGGCTCTTTCTAGATCGGCTCCAAAATGCGTTGCAGCTAATATCGCCCCAAACTTTAACAATATCAGTAGAGCGTTTTGTCTTTGCACAAAGCGCCAGATGCATTTTGCGAAGTTTGGGAACCCACATAGAGGAAAGGTATGCACCCCAAATGGCAGAAGAAGCACTTTACAACAACAAGAAGAACAAAATTCGCGTCACCCGCAGTTTGTTAGAAGCAAAAGGAGGTCGATATCCAATTCGCAACATTTATAAAATCAAACTGGACAAGAAAGGGGAAAAAGGAGGAATTTCTTACAACTCTGTCTTTGCCACTTTCCTAGCAATTTTAATTGCCTTTGGTATTAGCCAGCCCATTGTCGCCTTAATTGCGGTGCTGGCTTTTTTCTTTGCAGCAGTCGATCCATCAACTCAGCCTCAACCCATTTTCGATCTAAAGATTATCTTATCTCCCAATAACGAGGAACTTACCATCTCTCCCGAAGATGGTGACGACTTGAAAGCACTGCAAAAGGCGCTGGAAGACGCAATTGATAGTACCTACCATGCCAGAGATGTCAAGATAATCAGCGGTTCATTAAACTAGGAGGAAAGAGAAATCGTTAAGCCTAGAAACCCGGTTTTTCCAAAAAACCGGGTTTCTAAGTTTAGCTCGCTTCCCAGCGCCAGACTTGCCCCAGTGGCAAGTCGATCCGAATTTTTGCGGATATGCTATAACGTATTTGTACTGATTCTTAGGACTTCGCGTCGTGGCTTCAAGGCTAACTTTCCTTGATACTAAAACTTGTGGGTCGCTAAGGTACCAAGCGCTGATATGCCAAGGCTAAAAAACAGGGAAAGCCAAGCAGAGAAATAGAGGCAAGAGGCCGTTGATTTGGGTGCATCTAATTTGCTCAAAGTGTTAAGTAGATGTCGGTTCAGGTGGATTTGCCCATCTGTCCTGTCATTTATCTTCAGGGAAGCCGTAGCGCCGAACTGCATTTGTCATTTACCCCAGGCAATAAAGCTGTCAAAGTTTTATAAACTTCTGTGAAGAAATCGGAAATCACCGCAACTTCATCAGTAGACAAGAGTGTATTTCACCTTGCGTGAGATGCACCCTAAGCTATAGGGCTGTGGGGCTACTCGTACAAAAGGATAACGCACCCGCATATGCTATCTACCGCCGAAAAAGTACTTTACAACAAGAATAAGATTCGCATTACCAGAGCGCTGCTTGAGTATAAAGGAACCGCGTATCCAATTCGGAACATTTCCCAAGTCAGGGTGGACAAGAAAGAAGCTGATGACCAACCCTTGATCGGTTTCATCCTTCTTGCTTGTTTAGCGGCAGCAGCGGCTTTGTACTTCAATCTGCCAACGTTAATAGTACTGGGAGCGATACTGGTTTTACTTTGGGTTTTAAACCCAACTGAGGTAGAGCCTACCTACAAGTTAATCGTCACTACGAATCAAGGGGAAGTAATCACCCTCGAACCTAAAGATGGTGACGATATGAAGGAGATGAAAGGCGCGTTGGAACAAGCAATTGATATGTCTGATTATCGGTGATAGTAAGGGTGGGTTTTACCAGATATTTTAAGGGGTGGTAAAACCCGCCCCTACTGGGTAATCTGACAGAAACCTCACCCCCAACCCCTCTCCTAGGAGGAGAGGGGAGAAAATCGATAAAATTCACTCTTAGGATGGATATCTCAAGATTTAAGAATAGCTGATAATCATAACAGACCTACCCTAAGCAATAAGGCCGTGGGGCACGCCTAGAAAAATGGAAGGCACCCACTATGACAATATCATCGCCAGAAAAATTTTACGAAAACCAAGAAGAGCGCATTCGGATTACTAGGACTGTGCTGGAGTATCAAGGGACGGATTATCCCATTCGCCATATTGAGAAATGGAGCGGGAAGAAGGATTTCGAGTCTGGAAATTCGCCCCCTATCGATATCATCCCTGTAGGGGGTCTACTATTGCTCGTTACCTGGGTATTAGGGCAAACGACTTTAATATTGCCGGAGTTGGTATTGCTGGGAATTCTCCCTCTCCTGATGACAGCAAATGACGAGTCTGCTTACAAGCTGATCGTTACCACAGATAAAGGTGAGGAAATAACGCTGAAGGCTAGCAATAAGGATGAACTAAAAAAAATGAAATCAGCCCTAGAAAAAGCGATGAGTCATTTAAGAGAGGATTAGTAGCTTGCTGAGGAATTCATGGCAATTTTGGGCGATCGCACCCGATGCGATCGCCCAATTTTCGTAAGTTGCAGCCCTCGCCGTCCCCAATAATATAAATCGCCGCGCTAAACTCATCAGGACTCTAGCACGACGATCTGATCACCAAAGTTTCTTGCTGCGATCTCTGGTTGCCAAACCGACGATTTTTCAGAGAAACTTTGGTGTTTGCGTAAGTCCTGCTCATCACACCAACGCCCCTTAACCCGTTATTGCCATGTCCCCCGTCAAAGACTTAAATATCCTAGAAGAGACAGCAGAAGATATTAACGCAAGTTTCTAGTTATAAACTTTGGCGTTGCCAGCTGGCTAATTGCTAATTGCTAATATAGGATTTTTACCAATCTCGCCATTAGCCTCGTGACCAGGGCAGAGCCTAGTAACGCCATTAGCCGCTCCCAGAGAGATAACTAGCAACTTGAGTTATTTAGGTAACGCAAGTTGCTAGTTATAAACTTTGGCGTTGCTAATTGCTAATTGCTAATTGCTAATATAGGATTTTTACCAATCTCGCCATTAGCCATTAGCCATTAGCCGCTGTGAGAGAGATAATTAGCAACTTGAGTTATTTAGGTATCTGTGAAAACAAGTTACGCTTTTTTACCCCTGATGGGCATGAGACACGTTGTAAAGATATGGGGTGCGCGGATAGGTACCCGCACCCCATATCTCTATGCCTGACGCAATCGTCGGTATCGCTTAGGTTTATGCTGGGAAAGCGGAGCAGCAATTAATAAAATTCGCTCCAACAACCAAGGAGAAATCCGGTTGCACCACGCCGCTAAATGACTTTGCCATCCGACTAAAATTTCAGGGGATTCTTGCTTCAATCCCCCAATCAGTGCTTGAGCGACTTTTTGGGGAGTTGTTGGTACAACGAAGCGGAACCACTGCAATTCTCGCACCATGTCGGTATCGGTTAAAGATGGCAGCAAAGCAATGACTCGGATATTATGTTCCGCGAGTTCGCCGCGCAATGCTTGGGTAAATCCCAAAATGGCAAACTTAGTGGCTGAATAGGTAGCCATTGTCGGTGCTGCTACCTTGCCCATCAAGCTGGAAACGTTAACAATTGTACCTTCGCCTTGGGTTGCCATGCGTCGCGCTACCAAACGAGTCATGGCGTACATTCCCATTAAATTAATGGCGATTTCTTGCTGCACGTTTGGCAATCGAGATTTCAAGAAAGGTGCTTGGTGTGCAACGCCCGCACAATTTATCAGCAGATGAATCGGGCCGTAATCGCGCCACGCTTGTGCAATCGCAATATTCACCTCGACCAATTGCGTCAGATCCAATGGCAGGATTGCAACTTCCGCCCCCAGCGCCTCGATTTCGGTCGCTACTTCAGCTAATCGGGTTGCATCCCGTGCTACTAACAGCAGGCGTTTTACCCCTTGTTGGGCTAATTCTAGTGCGATCGCTCGCCCAATTCCACGGGAAGCTCCAGTAACTAGAGCCGTTTTTCCTTGAAAGTTCATAACTTAAACCCTCCAAATTTGAGGTATCATCGCGCCGCACTTTTGATGCCGAGTTGAAAGATGTCTCGCAGGCAGAAGTCTCGGCACGCTGCGAGACGAACGGCTATGTGCGATTCGCGTATCAAATGAAACTAAACTTCAGGACTTACGCACGCGGGGCGAGAAACCCGGTTTCTGACTCGATAATTCCTTGAAACCGGGTTTCTTTGCCTGGGTGCTGTAAACGCGGGGTGAGAAACCCGGTTTCTTCGTCCAAACCCAGGATAATTCCTTGAAACCGGGTTTCTTTGCCTGGGTCCTAAACTTGTACAAACAAGACATTTCTCAGAAATTGTGTGCTGAACTCTCTTTGCTGTAGATAAAACTTGAGAAACATCTTGTACGGTGAACGCGACTAGCCTAGAAACCGGGTTTCTATGAAAAAGGTTTGGGAACTAGAGATCGCAGCAAGAAACCCGGTTTCTTTGGCTAAGTCTTGTTGATTTAAGCTGGCACTACGCAAGCATTGGCGAGTCATGAACAGGTTGAAATCTTTTTACGCGCAGTTATACCAGCATTCAAGAACCTTTCAGGCAATTCTAGAATCCGTCAATTGTGAAGGGACAAGATTGAAACAAAGCATAAGTGACAAATCTCCCTGATACAAAATTGACCGGAAGCAAATCTACAGTCATACCTTAGCAACTAAATCAAGAAGCTGCAATATTTTTTCATAAATTTTCCCTGACAATGCCTCAATCCCGATTCGCGGCATCATTTCTTTCTCAAGGTTGTTGCTGTTGGGTGTGGGGCAATGCTAAGAGAAGGAGACTTTACAGAGGAGACTTCGCCTGGTATAAGAAAAAGCCCCAGAAGATATAATCCTCTAGGGCTTGACCAGGGTGCATCTACCATTCCTTATTACTGGGATAGTCGGTAAGATCCGGAAGGATTTAGGAAATTAGTTCAGTTTTTTAGATTTATGTCTAACGCTGCATCCCAGTTGGCAGACGCCAAAGCCTTACCTACTCTCGCACCGGCAGTATACATCGTGGGGGCGGGACCGGGCGATCCGGAATTGTTGACGGTGAAGGCGCAGAAAATTCTCGCCCAGGCGGATGCGATCTTATTCGCCGACTCCCTCGTACCAGAACAGATATTAGAGGGAGTGCGCCAGGATGCGGAGATTATCCCCACGGCGAATCAAACCCTGGAAGAGATTTTGCCGATCATGGTGGAAAGAGTGCGCCAACGCAAATCTGTCGTCCGCCTCCATTCCGGAGATCCGAGTCTGTACAGCGCTATCGGCGAACAAATCGCTGCTTTAGCACAAGCAGAAATTCCCTTTGAAGTCATACCGGGAATTAGCGCCTTTCAAGCAGCAGCGGCTAAACTCGGCGTCGAACTAACCGTACCGGGATTGGTGCAGACAATAATCCTCACTCGCATTAGCGGTCGCACGCAAGTCCCGGAAAAGGAAGAATTATCCTCTCTAGCAGCGCATCAGGCGAGTTTGTGCCTTTACCTGAGTGCGCGTCACGTCGAAGCAGCGCAAAATCAGCTAACGCAACATTATACCGCAGATACGCCCGTGGCGATTTGTTATCGCTTGGGTTGGCCTGATGAGAGAATTTTACTGGTTCCCTTGCATCAGATGGCAGCGGTGACGCGAGAAGAAAAGTTGATTCGCACAACGCTTTATGTTATCAGTCCGGCATTGGGGAAAGTCGAGAAGGCGCGATCGCGGCTATATCATCCAGAACACAGTCATCTATTTCGGCGAAAGAGTTATTAGGATCGTTGAATATATCGGGTCTGTGGAAACTGCTATGCCTTCCCTAAAAAGCGATCGCCAAACTCTATACGAGACAGATTACCTGAAATGGATACAAACCACCGCAGAAAAACTGCGAAGTCAGGACTATGGGAACGTAGACTGGGACAATTTAATAGAGGAAATCGAGGACATGGGGAGGAGCGAACGCAGAAGTTTAGAGAGCAATCTGATTGTAGTTCTGCTGCACTTGCTTAAATGGCAAAACATAAGCGATCGCAGAAGCGGTAGTTGGGAGGCAAGTATTATAGAGCATCGCAGACGAATCAAGAAGGCGATTCAAGAATCTCCTAGCCTCAGACCCTATCTCGAAAGTATCTTGACTGAATCTTACACAGAAGCGGTCAAGCAAGCAAAAGCTGAAACTGGGTTACCATTAGAGACATTTCCTACCGAGTGTCCTTATGAGTTGATAGCGGTGATGGATGATGAGTTTTTGCCCCAATAAGCGTTGCCGTTGTACCAACCAGCCGTGAGGATTGATAAACTTAGCGATGTAGAAAACAAATTAGGGGATAAACCCGTGTTAGACGAACAAGCGAAAAAGACTATCCTGCGGAAAATTCCCCACGGACTCTATGTCTGCGGCGTCAAAGATGGGGAAGAAGTTAACGGTTTCACCGCCAGTTGGATAATGCAGGCTTCCTTTACGCCGCCGTTGGTGGTAAATTGCGTTAAGCAAGATTCTAAATCCCACGCCATGATCAAAGCCAGTGGCGTGTTTGCTCTCAGCGTTTTAGAAGCGGGACAAAAAGATTTAGCCCAGAAATTTTTCAAGCCGCAACGCCGCAGCGGCGATAAGTTTGAGGATGTAGAATTCTATCTGGGAGAAGAAACCGGCTGTCCGATTATTAAAGATTCTCTGGGTTACGTAGAGTGTAAAGTAGTCAGTGCAGTAGAACATGGCGATCATACGGTTTACGTCGGCGAAGTAATTGGTGCTGGCGTCCATCGGGAAGGCGACGCTTTGTTACTCGAAAGCACCGGCTGGAATTACGGCGGCTAAGGGAAATTTCAGATTTGAGATTGTAGATTGCAGATTTCAGATTTGGAATAATTTAAGCGGCAATCCAATCAATCTAAAATCCCCTAAATCGGCAATCCAATCAATCTGAAATCTAAAATCTCACGCTCTGCAATCAGCTAAATCGGCAATCCAATCAATCTGAAATCTAAAATCTCACGCTCTGCAATCAGCTTATGCCTTTAATCAAAGTTCAAGCTTCTGTTTCTGCACCGGAAAAATCTGCGGTTGATCAGTTACTCAAAAGTCTTTCTTCCGCGTTAGCCAAGCATACAGGTAAACCGGAAGCTTACGTAATGACGGCGTTTGAGCCTGATGTGGCGATGACTTTTGCTGGGACAACCGATCCGGTTTGTTACATTGAAGTTAAAAGCGTTGGCAGTATGAGTCCATCGCAAACTGAGTCGATGAGTCAGGATTTCTGTGAGAAAATTAACTCAGCATTGGGCGTGCCTACAAATCGAATTTACATCGAGTTTAACGATGCTAAAGGTTCGATGTGGGGCTGGAATGGCTCGACTTTTGGTTAGGCGCTAGGACTTATACTCTTCGGCGGCCAGAAACCCGGTTTCTTTGCGTAAATTCGACTTATGCTTGGGCGACCCATCACCTTAGTTTCTTTGTAGATCTCTGGTTGCCAAATCAACGATTTTTGAGAGAAACAAAGGTGATTTGCGTAAGCGTCGGTCGGGGCGGGTTTATTTTAGTTATATCGTTGACCGTTGCATCGGAATTACGACCTGTAGGGGCTTTTCTTGCAATTAGCAATTAGCAATTACCAATTACCAAGAAAGGCCGATCATTCCGATGCCACCGGATTTGATATTATCTGTTGCTAGCAAAGATTATTGGTAAAACCCGCCCCTACACCCAGGAAAATATAGAAGGCGTTGATATATAGCAGTTTGTGATTTGGTGGAATACAGCGCTTGTGGCTTAGTTTGTGTAGCGGCACCCTTAAGGGTGCCGCTACACAAACTAAGCCAGGCGTAGCGGACTATTAACTTATGCAAAATAAAGTGTATTCTATCAAGTCGCAAACCGCTATAATATTGCATCCCTAATCTTCCAAAACTTCCACCAAATCTTCTAGCGTTACTTCAAAAGCACGGGCTATTTTGAAAACAGCGGAGAGATCGACCGTGTTCAAGGCATCGCGCTGAACGTAACTTTTAACGGTATTGTAATTTACTCCTGAGCGATCGGCAATTTCCTTGAGCGTCCAACCCTTTTGATCGGCTAACTCTCGAATCCGCAGCCTAACGTAGCCCATGTTTTGACTTGACCTTGGTGCATACGCACCGAAATCAATATGTACATTGAAAGCGATCGCCCTTCTAGCCTAGAGAACGAAAAGAGCGGACGCAATTCTTACCAGATCCCACAAACGTGGGAAGGATATTTCTATGATACCAAAATCAAAGCCCAAATTGAACGTTCATCCCTGGTGTATTGTGCGTCAATTGCCCAATATGCAGCGATTGGTTGTGGCTCGATTTTATCGTCGCAGCGATGCGGATGGTTACATTCAGGTGTTGCGGCGGTTGTTACCAGGCGTGAACCATGCAATTGTGTTCGATGTTACTGGGGTAGAGAAAGTCCAACATTCTCCCTCATCTGAATTAGAGCAACTGTTGTAGGGAATTTAGGCGATCGCTTTGATGATGATGTGGCATAAGAGCGATCGCTATTAGTTGTCTATTTCCAACCAAATCGTTAGTAGAAACTTAAGCTAGAGTGTAAGAGTAGCAGCTTTTTTGCTTTAACTTACTTATTATGAACGACCGACTGACGGAAGCTCAAATGGCACAAGTTGTTGCCGAAGTGGAACGGCTATCGCAGCGTCGGGAGGCAGAGTATAACCCGGAACAAGTCAAGCAAATTTTACAAGAATTAAATCTGCCGCCGGAGTTGTTGGAAGATGCGATGGTGCAGTTGCGTCGCCAAGAAGCTTTGGCAGAACAGAAACGGCGAAATCGCTGGATTATGGGGGGTGTGGTGGTAGCATTGATGGGCGCGATCGCTACCACTGCTGTGTACGTGCAGAATCAAAACCGGGTGGAAAATGCGATCGCTAATGTCTCTGCTGCCAATAGTTTAGTTACTCTAACGCAAAATGGGGGCAGCAGCGCCAATCAAATCACCCGTCAATCTAATCCCAGAGTTTACTACCGCGTCACGTTACAAAATGCCCCAATCGGGCAAAAATTATCTCTTGCTTGCGACTGGATCGATCCTAGCGGAAATATTGCCCATCAAAGTCGCTATCAAACTCGCCAAATTGATAAATCTGTTTGGCCTACTTATTGCTATCATCAGCTTAACTCTGGGTCAGCGGCAGGCACTTGGAAGGTGCAGATGTTGTTGGGAAATCGGACGGTTAGCACTAGCACCTTTAATGTTAAATGAAACCCTGTCATTTTATCGGTTATTGGGGTTACCAAAAGGATGGCAGTTGTGTTTGGGAAGTTAACCCGACAGAGGCAACACCGGAAAAGCTATCTGAAAATGGGATAATTGCGGCTATTTCAGCGGGTGGGTTTTCCGATTGCCCAGATGCTTGGGTTAAAGTAGAAAGCGATCGCTTAATTTTAGGCAGAGATCCTTTTGGTCGCGTTCCTTTATATTGGACGCAGGTAGAACAAGTAATCTGGTTTTCCTCCCAATTCCAGCAACTCTTGCCAATTATTAAATCTCCCCAAGTTAGCATCCCCGCTTTATACGGTTATTCCTGTTTTTCCTACATCCCAACTCCCCTATCTCCGGTTGAAAATATTTTCGCCATCCCCGCAGGAACGGAATTAATTTTCCAGGGAAAACCGTTAAAATATACCAGGCGACGGTTACAAGAATGGCGAGAAGCACCCGAATTAATTCGGGATGAAAATCTAGCCGTTTCCCAACTGCAAATTTTACTCAAAGATGCTATTTATCGACAAATTTCCGAATTGCCAGACTCACCTGTGGGGGTGTTTCTTTCTGGCGGGATTGATTCTTCAGTTGTTGCTGCTTTGTTGGTGCAAGCTGGGATTAAAGTACGTGCCTATGCTTTAGATTTTGGCAACGATGGTTATTCGGAATTGCCTTATGCCGAAATAGTTGCTCGATATTTAGATATTCCCTTAGTGAAAGTGGCGGCGACACCGAAGGAATTGAAGGGGGCGATCGCAGCTACTGCCCAAGCATTAGATATCCCGTTTGGCGATGGGGTTACTACTCCATTATACCTGTTAAATCGCGTTGCTAGTCAAGAAACAGCGGTAATTTTTAACGGGGAAAATGGCGATCAATTATTTGCCGGATGGACGAACAAACCGTTAATTGCTGGTGGAATTTACAATGGGGTTAAACCCATTGAAGACTTTAACCAACAATACTTGCGAACCTTTGGGAGACTTTACGGGTATGAAGCGGAAATTTTCAGCGATCGCATTTATAACGAAGTCCAGAATTTAAACCCTCAATCTTGGTTGGAAGACGCTTTAGATCCATCTTTTTGTCCGAGTTTCTTCCAGAGATTGCGCCGCGCTACTTTAATGTTAAAAGGCGCACAAAATATCCAACCAAGGGCGACCAATTTATCATTTGCTTGCGGACTTTGGGTGCGATCGCCGTTTTGTGACTTACCCCTCACCGAATGGACTTTTCAACTATCTGGAGAACTTTGCTTACAAGGCGCTTGTGAAAAATATATCTTAAAACGCGCCGTCGAATCTTGGTTACCACCGGAAATTGTCTGGCGAGAAAAACGCGGTATGGGAGTTCCCTTAAAGATTTGGTATTTTAATCAATTATGGTCAGAAATTGGTCAATGGTTAAATCCGGGAGTATTGCGCGACGAAGGACGCTGGCAACCTCACATCGCTGCAAATATCATCGCAGGTAAGCTGGGAGAAGGTTTACAAACTCGCTACATTGGCAACGTCATCTGGATGCTAATCATGTGGCAAGCATGGCGGAGATCGGTATTAGGAGAAAAAGCAAGTGGGCAATCTTTAGATCATCCTTTTTGGTTGCCACCGCAGGTATGGAAATATGGTAGGAGGTTTTTAGTATGGGAGAACTAATTAGTTTAGAAATAGCAGAGGAATTGCTGGAGAAATATGGATCGCCGCTGTATGTTTATGAGAGCGATCGCTTACATCAAACCATAGATCGAATTACCCAGTCTATTCCCTATCCCCGCACCCAATTTCACTTCGCCAGCGTCACCAATGGCAATATTGCCTTGATGCAGATTTTCCATGCTTGTGGGTGGAAACTTCACGCCAACACCCCCGGCGACATTTATTTAGGATTAAAAGCGGGATATTCCCCCGCTGAAATTGTCTACAGCGGCAGCAATTTAAATGCGGCGGAAATGCGCTTGTTACTAACTGGTGGCGTCAGGACTTTAAACTTAGATAGTTTATCGCAGTTGAGTTTATGTTGCGAGATTTATCAAGAACTAAGAACGTCGATTGCCGCCCCTAAATTAGGATTGAGATTAAATTTACCTGAAATTACCGGCGAAAGTCGCATCGGCGTGCATCCCGATGAATTTGAAGATGCGATCGCTATTGCTAATTCAGCCAAAATAAAACTTAGCGGATTGCATTTTTATCGCGGGACTGGTACGAATGCGACAGAAGCTTTTACCTCAGTAATTGAAACCGTCGTGGCGGCGGGGAAATTATTACCAGATTGGGAATATCTAGATTTTGGCGGTGGGTTTGGCTATCCTTACAATAAAAATATTGCGGGTTTTAACTGGTCAGAATTTGGGGCAGAGTTGACGCAGCAACTGCTGAAGATAGGGAAAGAAATTGAATTAATTATAGAACCGGGTCGGGCAGCGATCGCCGGATGCGCCACCTTACTTTCCCAAGTCGTTTCTGTGAAATGGCAGGGAGAAAAACAAATCGTCGGCGTCGATACTACTGTGGCTAATTTATCAGTACCATCCGTACATGGAGGTTATCGAGAAATTGTTGCTTGGAAACGGTTAAAATTAGAAGAGGGCGGGCAGGATGCCCACCCCACAAAACTATTGGAAGAGGGCGGGCAGGATGCCCACCCCACAAGAGGGCAATTACATCTAGAAAAGGGCGGGCAGGATGCCCACCCCACAAGAGTGGGATTGCATCCTACTGATGTTTGTGGAAATACAACTTATTCGAGAGATTATCTGGGGCGAAATTGCCAACTTCCCCGTTTACAAATGGGGGATATTATTGCAATATTAGATGTGGGGGCTTATGGATATGCGATGTCTTCCCATTTCTTGCATCGTCCTCGCCCTGCTGAGGTATTGTTAGAAAATGGCAAGCATAGATTGATTCGTCGGCGAGAAGATTACAGCATTTTATTGGAAAATCAAGTATTTTAGAGGTGAATTATGGGTATGAGATGCGTCAGGTGTGGGACAGATAATAATTTACGCGATCGCACCAATAACCAAGGACGGTGTAAAAACTGCAATCACCCATTTGCATTTGAACCTTCAGCAGTCACAAATACCAAATTAAAGTTTACCGATCCGTTTTTTGCCAAAGTCATCAACGACATTTCAGATCAAAACAGGCTTTATTTTACACCCAAACAGTTATTTTATCTTTTAGACCGACGTTTAAAGGCAAAGGTAGATACATCACCTATCTGCTTTGGATGTACTTTTGTGGTGATGACGATTATTATTGCGATCGTTGTAGGAAGTCTAGGTGGATCTATCATCCCGGCATTAGGATTATCTTTTTTGATAAGCGGAATTATTTATGCTAATCGATATCAAAATGGAAAAATTAAACCAGGTAAATCATTTTTAATTTCCCAGGCACAATCTCAAGACTGGATAACTCGTTGGGAAACTATCAACGGGAAATCAAAAATGTTACCTTCTCCTCGCAGCGAGAGTTCTAACTCTGAAATTTCCCCTGAAATTAGCGCTTATAGTTTTGACCGAGTTGTTATTTGCGATAATACAGCGATCGCCCAAATGCTAATTGCCAATAACTTCCACTTTGAAAATAGTTGTGCGGTGTTAAGCATCACCGGATATCCCGAAAGTATTTTTAGTACAGTATTGGATATGCTACGCCGCAATTTAGATTTAAAAGTATATGCTTTACACGATGCTAGTCCTAGCGGAGTTTCCTTAGTTCACAATCTTCGCACTAGCCCTGATTGGTTTTTGAACAGTAATGCGGTAATTTATGATTTAGGATTGCTTCCTCGCCAGATATTTTCCAGTCGCAGTGTTTTTGTGAGAAATTCAACCGAATCTGCACAATCGGCGAAACAATTACCAGAGGAAGTCAGGCGAGATTTAACAAGTGAAGAACTCAAATGGTTAGACGCGGGTAAGTTTGTAGAATTAGAATCTTTTAGCCCGCAAAGAATTATTCGAGTAGCAAATCAAGGAATTGCTAAAAGTCAAGCCCCTGATAGCAGCGATAGCTTAATTCTGATCGATAGTGGGGCAGATTCTGTTTATGTAATTGAGAGTTTTGGTTAACTGATATCCTTAGACTAATTGTACTGACTTATCCTTCCACCTCCCAATCCTCAATCTGCAACCCTTCTACTCGACTAAACTCATCTGTATTATGAGTCACGAGGGTTAAATTATTAGCGATCGCAATAGCTGCAATCTGAATGTCATAAGCACCAATTGGTGTTCCATTAGCAGCAAGGACAGCACGAATCCTAGAGGCAATACTTGCTGCTGTGTCATCAAAAGGTAGAGAAACAAAACGATCTAAAAACTCTTGCTGTCTTTCTAAGTTTCGCTCTGGATTATTACTCCTCAATGCTCCATAAAATCACTCAAATTTTACCACAGAACAGACAGCGATATCTTGAGGATTTGTTGTCAGTATTCTTTCTCTAATTGATTCAGAACGACCGTTCAAATATCTGACACAAACATTCGTGTCTATTAAATAAATCATCCAATTAATTCCGGTTACTCAAAAATCATTTCTAAATTATCGTCTAGTGCTGCTGATATTCCCTTATTATCTATAACAATTGGGTCATCGGCACAGCTTCCATAGGTTCTTTCAATAAACTCTTTCCACTCTAATTCCTCCGACGTTATTGTGACTGGTGTAACTTTCTTTAATGTTATTGTCACTTCTAACTCAGCATCGGTTAACCCTACAGGCACATCTAAATGTAAAATGCCATCCTCTCCAACGCGGTAACGCAATGTTACGGTCTACATAATTTACCCTCCTTTTGGTTCGTCTCTCATATCCAGGTAGAACCTGGACATGATACATCTGAGGCTCTGCCTCTATTTTACCGGAGGCAGAGCCTCCTGTATGACGTTACGAGGTAGAACCTCGTAACGAGGATAGGAAAAATCAGCGATTACTATTTACTTGCAGCCAGATTTCTAAACTGACTAATAGCCACAGTTTATATCCATAACGTCCCCAAGCGTCGCCGCGATAATTGAGCCAATCTTTAATGATAGATTGATTTAAGTAGGGTGCGATCGCAGCATTTTTCCCCAACAACAAACCCCTCGCTTTCCGATTCCAATCTTTGCGAAACCATTGCTGCATCGGCATCACCATCCCACTCTTAGGACGCTTGATTATCGCCTCTGGTAATAAATCCGCCACCGCTTGTTTTAAAACCGCCTTTTCCTCCGCCCCAAATAACTTATACTCTGGTGGAATTTGCAAACTTAATTCTACAACGCGGCGGTCAAATAACGGCGAAAGTCCCTTTAATCCCGCCGCTTGAGTCAAATTATTCACCTTGGTTAAAATATAGTCTGCCCCCTTATATTGAATATTCAGCAACATCAGCCGATTTAGATAACTAGCCTGAGAATTTAACAGGGGAGAAAACACCGAAGGTTCATCTTTAACAGCCGTCCAAACCTCCGGCTTCAAAACTTGCGGCAAATCCAGATATAACTTCTTAAAAGAAGTGAGATAAGCAGCCAACTCATCTGCTTTATCCCGAGCAACAACCGATGCATACAAACTATTTAACAACATCGGTTTATTTTTCGGTCCCGCAAAACAAGGATCGCCCCCTTCACCATTTAATATGGTATTCACCGATGCTTTAGCTGCCCTTCCCAACAACAAATTGGGAACCGTCAACCCCTCGCCAATCGGGTCATCCAAATAAGCCATCGCTGACGGTAACCCCTCCCAAATAGTATCTGAATTTAACTCTAAAATATGATGCTCAGTACCGCAATGCTTAGCCACCAAATTAGCAAACTCCAACTCATGTGGATACTCCAAACCACAATGAATCGAATAAGTATGTACCGGACAATCGTGTAACTTCGCAGCCATTGCAACAATACAACTCGAATCAATTCCCCCCGACAAAAAAGCCCCCACAGGTTCACCTTGGGGCAAACATTCTCCTACTACTTCTTCCAAAAGCGATCGCACCCTCCCCCCATACCACTCTAACGAGTTCTCCCTCTCTCCAATCTCCTCTCTAACTTCCCAATAAACCTCTTCGCGTACTTCGCGCCTTCGCGGTTCATTCATATCATTTGATAAACACAAAACAGTCCCCGGACGCAACTCCCGCACATCTCGCCAAAGAGTTTGCTCACCCGGTACAAACCCACAACAAAGATAATCCCGCAACGCCACCAAATCTAATTCATTCGATCGAAAAGGAGCCAAACTTCTCAACTGGGTCGCCACACAACAAATCGCTCCAGAAGTGGTATAATATAAAGTGCGAGACCCAACACGATCGCGTCCCAACCACAACTCCTGCCGCTCCCGATCCCAAACCGCAAAAGCAAACATTCCCTCCAAAAATTTTAAAGATTCAATCCCCTTTTTTTCCCACAAATAAGCCAAAATTTCTAACCCCACATCTCTTGTGGGATGGGCATCCTGCCCGTCCTGTTTTAACCCCACATCTCTTGTGGGATGGGCATCCTGCCCGTCCTGTTTTAACCCCACATCTCCTGTGGGATGGGCATCCTGCCCGTCCATCATATTAAAATCAAAACCCCCAATTAATTCCGCCTGATTACTTAACCAAATATCCCCCACAACAACAAACCGCTGGGTAGGACTAAAAGCGGGTTGAATGCGAGCGATCGCCACCCGATCGTCGCGCCACATAATATCAGAGATCTCGTGAGTACATCCCCAAGCAAGATACCAACCAGGAGTAGCTTTGATTAATCGATGGGATTTAAACCACAACATAGAAAATTAACCAGGCAATGAATTAATCAACGAAGTAATGCCCCAGATGCCAACTAACGCGACTAAAGCACCCATAGCGATAATACTGAGAGGAATCAGAATGCTGTTTAATTGCAGCAAGAGTCTTTCTAATTCAGCTTCATAGTATTTAGCTATTTTTTCCAGTGCGGCGTCTAGATTTCCCGTTTCTTCTCCGGTGCGAAGCATCCCAAGTGCAATGGGTGGTAAGCGACCTTGTAAACTTTTACTCAGAGACTGTCCGGCTAACACTCGTTGGGATGCGATCGCAATTTTACCAGCCATCACCGGATCGGGAATATGCTTTTGCAACAACTCTAGTGCAGTTCCCAAAGAAACGCCGCAACTTAAAGGTAATTCTAACTCGGCAAAATACAGCATCGAACGCGCTTGCAATATCTTTCCCAAAATCGGCACGCCTTGTAAACCTTGGATGGGGAGATGAGAACCAAAGAAACTACTAGCAAGGATTAGTAAAACCAACAATCCAATCGCGAGTAACCAGAAACCGGATTGGGATAAAACGCTAGCATTTCCGGCAAGGATTGCTGTTATTAGTAAAAATAAACTCCAGATAATCGCAATTGTAGCTAGCTTAACTGAATTGTACAGGCGATCGCGCTGGTGTTGCCGCTCCGATGCGTACGCTAGTCTCCTACAAGCAACTGACAACGCACCGCTGTATTCTGCCGCTGCGAGCAAACCCAGCGTCCAACCGTCAAAATAAACTGGAGGTTGGGAAATCGCCGCTGCTAAACTTTGACC
Source organism: Microseira wollei NIES-4236 (assembly GCF_020521235.1). Lineage (GTDB taxonomy): Bacteria > Cyanobacteriota > Cyanobacteriia > Cyanobacteriales > Aerosakkonemataceae > Microseira > Microseira wollei. The sequence continues at coordinate 40,947 of NZ_BLAY01000048.1, forward strand.
CCTGCCAACTGCTACACTAGCCCTTTGTATATAATTTTGAAACCCAGAACTTAAATCTCTCCCTGCTAAACTCAAACTCTGCTGTAGCGATAAACCAGAATCTAGCAAAGTTGCCAACTGTTGAAAAAATCGCGCTTTTTGTTGGGATTGAAGTTGACGCATAGCAGGAGTTATGGGCGGAGTGTGTGCTATTTAGAGTAGCTTAGGGAAAGAACACCCACAGAATGGGTTAAGCTTCGGTATAATCGCGTCAGTAACTCAAACACCCAAAAGTTGTGATCGCAATCTATCCTGGCAGCTTCGATCCGATTACCCTGGGACACCTCGACGTGATGGAGCGAGGATGCCAGCTCTTTGAGCGAATGATTGTAGCAGTGCTGCGAAATCCTGGTAAAACAGCATTTTTTACCGTCACCCAGCGCTTAGATCAGATTCGCCTAGCGACGCAACATTTGTCCAATATAGAAGTGGATAGCTTTGATGGTCTGACGGTGAACTATGCTAAACTGCGTCAAGCCAAAGTCATCATCAGGGGACTAAGGGTAGTTTCGGACTTTGAAAAAGAGCTACAAATGGCTCACACCAACAAAACCCTCGCGCCTGAGATCGAGACGGTTTTTCTAGCGACTTCTACCGAACTCGGCTTTTTAAGCAGCAGCGTGGTAAAAGAAATAGCTAGATTTGGCGGTTCCGTCGATCATCTTGTTCCCAAGCACGTTGCTCTAGATATTTACACAAAATGTTACGGCAAAACTCAGCCCGACTCAGCCCCGACGGCGACCAATCCAATAACCCAGATCAGTCCCAACGTGGAACAGCAGGCGTAGATATTCAACGAGAACTCAATCGCCTAGAGGAAGCAATCCTCGACAGTCCGCGCATCCCGCTGACGCGGCGCACTTTAGTTGATGAAGAACAGTTACTAGAACAGCTAGATGTGGTGCGGCTAAATCTACCACCCGCTTTTGAAGAAGCAGAAGCAATTGTCCGCCAAAAAGATGAAATACTCCAAGAGGCGGAAAACTATGCTCAACAAATTGTTGAGGCAGCTGAGCAACGCGCCGCGCAGCTTTTAGACGAAACTGGCATTGTCAGACAAGCGAAAATAGAAGCCCAACAACTCTGGCAAATGGTGCAGCAAGAGTGCGAAGCAGCACAAGAACAAGCTTTGGCTGAAATCGAACGGATGCACCGGGAAGCGCAGCAAGAACTGGAGGAAATGCGCGCCAAAGCAATAGCTGAAGCAGACGCGATTGTTGACGGTGCGGACGACTACGCCGGACGGGTCCTCAATAACTTGGAGCAGCAGTTAAACGATATGCTCAAAGTCATCCGCAACGGACGCGCCTCGCTGCAACCAGATGAGTCACCCGCTGCTGGGAATAAAAAAACGCCTCCCCCTCCCGCACCGAAAAAAGATTAATGCGCGGTAATTGGGAATGGGTAATTGGTAATTGCAGATAGCAAATTTCAGATTAAATTCAATCTAAAATCCCCCATTACCAATTACCAATTAGCAAGCGAGCAATTAGCAATTATGAAATTACTTTGTGTCAGTAACGGTCACGGGGAGGATGCAATCGCACTCCGCATTTTGCAGCAACTTTTGCGCCATCCCAATGCACCCCAAGTAGCAGCTTTGCCTATCGTAGGTGAAGGACAAGCTTATCAAGCTCAGGGTATTCCTATTATTGGCACAGTCAAAAAAATGCCCTCTGGCGGCTTTATTTACATGGATGGACGCCAACTAGCACGAGATCTGCAAGGCGGGTTACTCCAACTCCTCCTAGAGCAGTTTAAAACTGTGCGAAATTGGGCAAAACAAGGCGGAGTTGTGTTAGCAGTTGGAGATATTGTCCCCCTATTGTTGGCGAATTTGAGCGGTGCTAATTATGCCTTTGTCGGTACGGCTAAATCAGAATATCATCTGCAAAATGAATCGGGATGGCTACCCCGTCAATCTCGCTTCGATGATTTGTTAGAAAAATGGTTCGGGTCGGTATACCTTCCTTGGGATCGTTGGCTGATGAGCCATCCCCGCTGTAAAGCAGTTTTCCCCAGAGATCCGCTGACGACCAAAACTTTGCAGCAATGGTTAATTCCCGCATTTGACATGGGAAATCCGATGATGGACGATTTGGAACCATCGATTCCCAAACCAATTTTTTACCCAGAATTAGAAAAATTAGAGAAAGACCGCTTACTAACGATAACGCTTTTACCTGGTTCTAGAACGCCAGAAGCTTATCAAAATTGGCAAAAGATCTTGCAAGCAGTATCTGGGATTATAGAAGCCTTCGGCAGGCGACAGGTGCTGTTTTTGGCAGCGATCGATCCCAGGTTAAACCTCGATTTTTTGCGACAAAGCTTGGTTTCCCAAGGCTTTGTCCCACAATCTACGGATACCGCCTCTGGGTGGAAAATCCCAGATGGGTCGGCTTTGGTATTTACCCAGGATAAAGCGACTGTAATCTTGACCCAGCACGCTTATAACGATTGCTTGCACCGGGGGGATATAGCGATCGCAATGGCGGGAACTGCTACCGAACAGTTTATCGGATTGGGGAAACCTGCGATCGCAATTCCAGGTAATGGCCCCCAGTTTACAAAAGCTTTCGCCGAAGCTCAAAGTCGCCTATTAGGCCCATCTTTAATTTTAGTCGAACAACCTCATCAAGTTGCCAATATTATTCAAACTTTATTGCGCGAGCCAGACCGACTGCAACAAATAGCTGAAAATGGTATTCGTCGCATGGGAAAACCGGGTGCAGCGAGTCGCATTGCCGATTATTTAATCCAAAAATTAGCTTAAAGCTTGCGTTGCTAGTTATTTTGTTATAGCTGCTAATAGCAAAGGGAAAAATTTTAGCAATTAGCAGTTAGCCATTAGCAATTTAACCAACCCAAATGCAGCCAGTTTTGCCAGCGAGCGCGCGACTTTGTATCATTTAATACCAACTATTTTGACCAAACCCCATTGCTAAATCTGCCAGACATCTACAATATCTGTTTGGGCAAGAAATTAGGGTTGGTAAACCCAAAATCGCCTTAAAATCTAATCTTGTAGTTACTCAAGGGGTGCTGGAACGGTTTCTTTTTGTGCTTGTTGTTCCCTACTCAAACCCATGAACATTATTTCTTTTGGGCAGACTATTCCCGTGTTGCCCTTAGCCTTTCAATTTACTTCTCCAGGGCCGATTCTGGTCAAATTGTGGCCGCTAACGATTCGGTGGTACGGTTTCTTAATTGCATCAGCGGTATTAATCGGAGTCAGTCTTAGCGGGTACTTAGCCAAGCGTCGTAACATCAATCCAGATCTATTAAGCGATTTGGCAATCTGGCTTTTAGTTGGGGCAATTCCTTGTGCCAGAATTTACTATGTACTGTTTCAATGGCAAGAATACGCCCAAAACCCCGGTGAAGTTTTCGCAATTTGGAAAGGTGGTATTGCAATTCACGGCGCTATTTTGGGTGGTTTAATAGCCGCTTTAATCTTCGCACGCATTAAAAAAGTGCCTTTCTGGCAACTAACGGATTTAGTCGCACCCTCGCTAATTTTAGGGCAGGCAATTGGACGCTGGGGTAATTTCTTCAATTCAGAAGCATTTGGACGTCCGACAGATTTACCCTGGAAACTCTATATTGCACCCGAATACCGTCCGCGCGAGTATTTAGATTTTGCCTACTTTCATCCCACTTTCCTGTATGAGTCTATCTGGAATTTCATCGTGTTCGGCATATTGCTGACTTTATTCTTCCGTTCGCTTTCCTCGAAGCGCATAAAGACGGGTACGCTGATATTGGTTTACCTGATCTGTTACAGCAGCGGCAGATTGTGGATTGAAGGATTGCGAACCGATAGCTTAATGTTGGGACCGCTACGCATCGCGCAAGTTGTCAGTATAGTGGGAATTATACTGGGATTGGCAGGGTTGGCGTGGCTTTACTTGTTGGGGCGAAGTCTTCCCGATGTCGTTCCACCCAATAATGACCAGTTAGAGTCATCTTCAGAATAGTCAGTTGTGTAGGGGCGGGTTTTACCAAGCATTTATGCAATAATCGACAGTTTATATAAACCCGCCCTCCGCCTGCGAATGGTGCTAAAGGTGCAAACGAATTAACTCTGGTCAAAAGGGACTCATTCTCTGCGCCTGACACACCCGACAACCCTCCGCCCGCGAATCGTGCCTCAGGCGCAAACCGATTAACTCTGGTCAAAATTGACTCATTCTCTGCGCCTGACACACCCGACAACCCTCCGCCCGCGATGGGTGCTTCAGGTGCAAAGCAATTAACTCTGGTCAAAATTGACTCATTCTCTGCGCCTGACACACCCGACAACCCTCCGCCCGCGAATCGTGCCTCAGGCGCAAACCGATTAACTCTGGTCAAAAGGGACTCATTCTCTGCGCCTGACACACCCGACAACCCTCCGCCCGCGAATCGTGCTAAAGGTGCAAAGCAATTAACTCTGGTCAAAATTGACTCATTCTCTGCGCCTGACACACCCGACAACCCTCCGCCCGCGAATCGTGCCTCAGGTGCAAACGAATTAACTCTGGTCAAAAGGGACTCATTCTCTGCGCCTGACACACCCGACAACTAATAGACCTCTGCAAAAAACAAACTCTTTGACAGGCGAGACGCCTATCCCACAAGAGTTGTTGGAGAATTCTAATAAATTATGATGCAAGTTTGGGGAACGCTAATTATATTCATCGTCTGTCCTCTACTGGGGGGACTACCTTTAATTGCGTGGATTACCTTTGCACTGACAAGGCGCAATCTCGCCAGAATTGGTACGGGTAATATTGGCGTTCAAGCTGCTTTCTACCACGGGGGAACCCTTGTCGGTATTCTCGCTGTCTTGTCGGAGGCGTTTAAAGGAATTGCAGCGGTATTGCTGGCGCGGGTTTTTTTTCCTAACAACCCAACTTGGGAATTAATTGCTTTAATTGCTTTGGTAATGGGGCGATATTGGATGGGAAAAGGTGCGGGAACGACTAACGTTGTTTGGGGTTATGTTGTTCACGACCCGAAGGTGGCGTTGTTGGTATTTTTGATTGGGGGAATTGGTTTTACAATTGTACGCGATCGCCAGTCGGGACGCCTGTGGATTTTAATTTTATGTCCCCTCATTTTGGCAATGCTGTATCCCAGGGAAGTCGAGCGAATTGTAGTGGCGATCGCTCTCAGTATTCTACTAGGTTGGATCTACCAAAAAATCCCCGACGATCTCGATCTTCCCACAGCAGAAAGTCAACCCAATTCCCAAAAATTATTTCGCTTTTTTCGAGGCGATAAAGCCATGATTTCCCTACAACAACCCTTAGATGCTGTTAAAGTCGGACAAAAAGCTGCTACTTTATCCCAACTCAAACGTTGGGGTTATCCCGTCCCCCCCGGATGGGTATTACCCCCAGGAGATGACCCCGAACCTTTGATAGAATCCCTTCAACCTTCCCCACAAGCACCCCTAGTAGTTCGTTCTTCCGCAATTGGAGAAGACTCGCAACAAGCTTCTGCTGCTGGACAATATCAAACTATCTTAAACGTGACTAGCAAAGAAGCGTTGCAAGAAGCAATTAATCAATGTCAAATTTCTTATAATGCACCCGCTGCTGTTGAGTATCGCCAACAACTCAACGTCCCCGAAGCAGCAATGGCGGTACTGATTCAAACACAAGTACAAGGTGCTTTTTCCGGCGTTGCTTTTAGTCGCGATCCAATTATCCAATATGGCGATGCCGTCGTTATTGAAGCATTACCCGGATCTGCTTCTCTTGTAGTTTCCGGACAAGTAACACCGGAGAATTATCGCGTAGTTGTTAGCGATGCCGATATCGTTTCTTCCAGTTGGGTATTACCAGAGAATCTCAATTTACAAATCGAAGGAGAAGGAGAAATCCCGCCAGGAATTATTCGGCAAGTCGCTTACTTAGCACGCCACTTAGAAGCGCGCTATCACGGTATTCCCCAAGATATTGAATGGAGTTACGACGGTCAAACGCTTTGGTTGTTACAATCCCGTCCTATTACTAATTTATCGCCTATTTGGACGCGAAAAATCGCCGCCGAAGTCATTCCCGGATTAATTCGTCCCCTCACTTGGTCGATAAATCGTCCGCTAACTTGTGGCGTTTGGGGAGAACTTTTTACCTTAGTTTTGGGTAAGCGCGCGCGGGGATTAGATTTTAATGAAACCGCGACGCTGCACTATTCCCGCGCCTATTTTAATGCCTCGTTATTGGGGCAAATCTTCCGCCGTATGGGACTACCGCCGGAAAGTTTGGAGTTTTTAACCAGAGGAGCAAAATTTAGCAAACCTCCCCTACTTTCTACATTGCAAAACCTTCCGGGATTGCTGCGCCTCCTGCAACGGGAAATAAGTTTGCCAAAAGACTTCCAGCAAGATTATAAAAAGTACTTTGCTCCCGGTTTAGCCGAGTTGAAATCCCCATCCGTTGCTAATAATGCCAACTCGCTGCTAGAGCGAATTGATTTAATTTTAGAATTCCTCAAAAAAGCAACTTATTATAGCATTTTATCGCCCCTAAGTCTAGCACTGCGGCAAGGAATTTTCCAGGTAAAAGATAAGGAACTCGATGCCAAAGAAATGCCGGAATTAGCAGCATTGCGAGAACTGCAAGAACTCGCGGCAACTGTCCGGAATATACTACCCAATTTGGAGCAGGGGAGCAGAGGAGAATCTCAAATACAAAATTCATCAATGCTCTCAAATAGTGTTTTATTGGTGTTAGATGAAACTCCAGAGGGTAAGTCAGTTTTAGACCAATTTGACCGATTTCTAGAACGCTACGGTTATCTCAGCGAAGTCGGAACCGATATTGCCGTTCCTACTTGGAAAGAAGATCCGAGTCCAGTTCGAGAATTGTTCGCGCAATTTATTTTCAATCCTCCGCCAATTTCTCCACCCCCCGCACGCCAAAGCAGTAAAGCTAAATCTATCCAAAAACGGCTCAATCTTAAAGGAAGAGTTACTAGCATTTACAGCCAATTATTGGCAGAATTGCGATGGTCTTTTGTGGCAATAGAAAAACTTTGGTTACAGTCGGGATTGCTATCGGAACCAGGGGATATTTTCTTCTTGGAATTTTCAGAAATTCGCCGGATTGTAGAAGCGAACGATCGCACTTTAATTCAACGCTTACCTGGGTTGATTAGAGCGAGGCAATCGCAACTAGAACAAGATAGCCAACTTACAACCGTGCCATTCGTATTTTACGGCAACGAACCGCCACCGCCCTCGAATGTAAGCGATCGCACATCCACCCAACAACTGCAAGGAATTGGCGCCAGTCCAGGAATTGCAGAAGGTAGAGTCAAAATCCTGCACAATTGGCAAACCTTTTCAGAAATTGACCGAAATACGATTATTGTCGTCCCTTATACCGACTCCGGTTGGGCGCCCCTGTTAGCCCGTGCCGGTGGGTTAATTGCAGAAGTCGGTGGGCGCTTATCTCACGGTGCGATCGTCGCCCGCGAGTACGGCATCCCCGCAGTAATGGATGTAGCCAATGCTACTCATATCTTGCCAGAAGGTCAGCGCGTGCGAATTGACGGATCTAGGGGAACGGTGGAAATATTATAAGTGCCGAGGCAGAGCCTCTTGTCTTCTCGTTCCCAGGTTCCACCTGGGAACGAGTTATTATATGATGTCCGGCAAATAGCCCTTAATTAAATCTCAGAGCGTCTCCCCATCTCCCCCTCTCCGCGTCAGTCCTAACTATGGGTATTCAGGCGGACACGATATTATAGATTGCACCTCATTCCCAGGCTCAGCCTGGGAACGAGTTATGGGAGGCTCTGCCTCATTAACAAGTAATGTTCAAAACGTGATGTTGATAAATTTCTGGCAAGCGTTCTAAAACTAATTGCTTACCCTTTATATTACTTGCTTGAATTGTCCATTCTAATAATTCCAAACTTAGAGATTCAAGTGCTGGAATAGAAACGCGAGCATAGCTCAAATGCCACGTTTCCGGGTACATTCCGCCGCGATACTCACGGTAAGGACGGAAAAAACCAAATCGTTCCATATTTTCATTCAGCCAACAATGTAGCTGATAAAATACCCCTCCTGGTTCAACTTCTTGAGGTAACAATTGAACTTGATAATCTTGAGGAATCGCACCAGCATCAATTACATCAATTTCAGTACCCCAATGATGACGACTAGCTCCGGGTAAGGCGGACCAATTCAGAATCGCATCGATAATTTCCGATTCAGATAAAACCGAGTAATTTCTGGGAAAGCCGTGCATATCATACAACGGCTTTTCACCTGAAAATTTTTTATTCCAAATGCGTAATTGCGTTTTAAAGTCGCGGAAAGAACTAAATGGAGTCATCAAAATTCCGGCTTTTTTAGCAGCTTGAACCATGGCAAAAAATGGTTCAACCACTTCAGGATGAACGGCGAATCTTGGATTTTCTATTTGTATAATAACTCAAGTTGCTAGTTATCTCTCTGGGAGCGGCTAATGGCGTTCCCAGGCAGGAGCCTGGGAACGAGGCTAATGGCTAATGTCAGTAAAAATCCAAGATTAGCAATTAGCAATTAGCAATTAGCAACGGCCTTGTTTATAACTAGCAACTTGCGTTAATATGCGTTCTGGCTCGACCCGTTAATTCTAAAGCATTCATACTTGGAAATCAAAACAGATTCAGCTAACGGTGGAACTGGTGCGCCGCGTTGTTCTAGCACCAGCACCACCTACTATTTGTTAGGTTAGATCGTCAGGGTTGATGCCTTGACTTCGCAAATATTCCGCCAATATTTCCGCCCGTTGACGTTCCTGTTCCGCCCGCTGACGTTCCTGTTCCGCCCGCTGGCGTTCCTGTTCCGCCCGTTGACGTTCCTGTTCCGCCCGTTGACGTTCCTGTTCCACCCGCTGACGTTCTTGTTCAATTTGCTCTACTGCCCAAGGTAGCAGATTCCCCGCTTCATCCCACCACCGCAACCAATAACCCTGACGTTGTTCCTTTTCTCCCCGCCAGACGCCTAAAAATAACTTCAGATCCGTCATCCAATGGCGTCCATCAGCATCGGGCAATTCTAATTCGTACCGTCCATCTTGCAACCGATACAGTTCTAAAAGTCCCGTATCGGGTGCAAAAATAGCGTAGGTCGGTACTTGCAGAATGCGTTCATAAAAAAACCACTTTCCAGGGGGAAAGGTGCGCTTAACCGAATATTCCTCGCCGTCTATGTCTGAAAGAAATTCCATCACGATGGTGGGGAGATCGCCTTCTAAATTGGGCGTATAGCTTTTGCGGTCTTTTCTTTGCTCCAAAGGCAGCACCGCAGCCACATAAACCCAATCGGGTGCTTTAATGACTAAATCGCCGTTCACAGTGGCACAGAGGCCAAAATTAGAGGCAATTAGCATTTCTGGTTTAATCAAACCTGCCAATTCCAAACTTTCGCGCAAAGCCCCAGCAATTAGCGGTTGACCTGTATTTTCCACAGGCTTTTCTTCTAATTTAAAGTCATCCGGCAACTTTTCCCAAGTGATAGTCAGCGTTGCCGTTTGACGCACGGAATTCTCTTGAGTCGTGACCATAACCGACTATCTCAATTGGAGTGGATCGATTGTAACTCTATTGCACTTCCTCGTTCAGTGCATGTTGTTTCAGTTCTTTGAGGGAAACGACTTCTAAAGCTCTAGCATGGGTAGCAGAGAGGACGACAGGGGGTGCGAAGCCAGCTTCCATAGCTTCTTGCCAGCGTTGGGCGCATAAACACCAGCGATCGCCTGGTTTTAACCCAGGAAATTGATAAGCTGGTACGGGGGTGCTGAGGTCATTTCCCTGCAATTTGGTAAACTCCAGGAATTCTGCCGTCACTTGGGCGCAGACAACGTGCGAACCATAATCTTGTCCCCCCGTGCGACAAAACCCGTCGCGGTAATATCCCGTCAGGGGAGAAGTACAGCAAAGCTCTAGTTTCGTACCGAGTACGTTTTTAGCGTCTGTCATAATTAGCGATTAGGGAGGATTTTGCCATCTTTCCCCATCTTAAATGGACACTGGACTCGAACCAGTGACCCCTACGATCGCGGTAGTCCCCAATAACGACTTGCTAACGGATGCGATCGCACTCCCACCAGAATCGCCTGTAAGACGTTATGGGACTGTTTTATAGCAGTTTGTGTACAGCCCTTGTGGCTTAGTTTGTCAAGCGCGCAGCATTAATGCTGCGCGCTTGACAAACTAAGCAAGGCGTAGCGAACTATTAACTTATGCAAAATCAAGTGTATTCTATCAAGTCGCAAACCGCTATAAGTAAATCAGCCCACCAGCTAGACAGAAGCGTATCAGAAGCTATTTAACTCTTAGGTCAGATTTAGGTCAATTTCTGAGGTCAGATGCCTGTGATAACAGGTTTAAACACAAACTGTGTAGTAACACAATAAGGCTGAAACGCTTGCTATTCATCGATTTCAGCCTGGTTAATCAAAATGGGCGTAACTGGACTCGAACCAGTGACCTCTACGATGTCAACGTAGCGCTCTAACCAACTGAGCTATACGCCCGTCCGCAGCTTTATAAGCATAGCACGGATTTTCCTCAAAGTGCAAATCCCGTTGTTTTTTAAGCAAATGCCGAATCACCAAAATCTGGCGGTATATCCTGCAAACGCCCAGAACCTACGGCTTGTATGGCTTCTTTCAGCGAAACATCCCCCGTGTAAAGGGCGCGTCCGACAATAACGCCGTTGACACCAATTGGTTCCAAACTTAGTAGACTCAGGAGATCGGTAAGCGAACTGACGCCGCCGGAGGCGATGACGGGGATGGCGATGCTTTCTGCCAGTTCTCGCAATGCCTGTATATTAGGCCCTGAGAGCGTCCCATCGCGGTGGATATCGGTATAAATAATTGCCGCTGCACCTAGTTGTGCCATTTGGTGTGCCAGATCGGTGGCGGCAACTGAGGAAGTTTCTAACCAACCATCGGTGGCGACTTTGCCGTTACGGGCGTCGATGCCTACGACGATTTTCCCCTGAAATTCGCCGCACAAGTCGGCGACTAACTGGGGTTGTTTGACGGCGATAGTGCCTAAAATTACTCGTCCGACGCCTAAGTTTAACAGTTGGGCGACACTGGTACGATCGCGCAGTCCTCCACCGACTTGTATTGGTACCGATACCGCCTGCACAATTGCTGCAATTGCTTCCAAGTTCGCAGGCTTACCTGCTTTCGCACCATCTAAATCTACCACGTGCAGCCGCGTTGCCCCCTGGTCTACCCACTGTTGCGCCACCGCCACCGGGTTTTCGTCAAAGACTTGCGACTGGGAATAGTCCCCCTGATACAGTCGCACGCATTTACCTTCTAGTAAATCAATTGCTGGGATAACTTCCATTTAGAAACTAATTCCCCATTTTCACTCAACAATAAAGAACCCTGATTTGCCTTAGCTAAATTGGGTTCTTCTTTATTGAAGCAGTTAATGACGCTGCTCAAAGAGATTAGGCTGCGGTTTTTCTTATTCTAACAATCCCCAGGGACCTTCTTAACGGCGATGCACCAAACAACGATTCGAGATAGCGATGGTTAAGAGTATAGTTCCACCGCCGTAATTTTACCATCACTCTCGCGAATGTAAAGGCTAGTTCGACTGCGTGAACGGTATTTTCCAATTGGAAAACATCATCGCCATGAGTGCGTTCGCCTTTGTGGTGTTTTAGCAAACCTACTAGATTTTTTGTTGTGCCTTTTAAGCGGCTTAAATAGGAGTCAGCAAACGCCCAGCGGGTGAACCCCCAGAATTTGGCTAGGTGGTTTACTTCGTCTTGCAATGGTTGAGCGATCGCTTGCTGCAATTCTCCTGTCGAATGCGCCATTAACCACAGGTATACAGATGTAGCACTCCACTCGGTTGCAATTCGACTCAGCGCATGTTTGTAAACATCTTGCCGCAGATTGCCTGTAGAATGATATCCTTGAACCGAGTTTGGTTTCGGCTTAATTTTTTCCCCGGTTAATTGCTGATAAATTTTGGCAAAAGTCGGACAGTGTTGCCGTTCTTCTTTTTCCCATATTCCCACTTCTATGGTTTTCCCATCTCTGGCAAATTGCCCACCCATAAACCGCGCCATTTGAGGATGAATTGCTTGTAAATAATCCCAGCTTTCTTTAGCATAAGCTCGAATCGGGGCTTCGACTTCAGCCGCACCAGCTAGGACTTTCAGAAATAATTCTGGGTCGATCCCAATAATTTGATTGCGGTTGATGGCTTGCCAATTAATTGGTTCCCAAATCCGCTGATGGGGAGTTTCAAATTGCCTGGGCAGATCGGCTAGGCGATCGCTCAAAATTTCGATTGAAAAATAGCGCTTAATCAGACGATTAATCCTGGCTCGCGTCTGCAAATAATGGGGATGAGGATATTGATATCCAGCCAAATCAATTGGGTAAGAAATTCGCGCTGAATTCTTCATAGTTCCTCCTGAATTACTAGAAGTGAGTTTAAAAGCCTAATAGACCAATTGTTGAACCGTCACAGCAGCAGTCATTATTTAGAGCAATGTCTCGCTTATCTGTTGGTCTTGTTCTATCCCGCTTCGGAATAAATTCAGTATGTCAGGAGGAACTAGAAGATTGAGAAAATATTATGCCAGTTTTTTCTAGTGGACTCACCCTTTAGGGTGACTTGGCTTGACTCTAAGATTCGATAGCGCTTTTGTAGGCACTAGGAGGCCATCACCAAAGTTTCGACCATGATCTCTAGTTTCCCATTTCATAGAAACTTTGGTGTTTGCCTAAATCCTGTTTTAGTCAATCCGATGAATCGAACCATCTGGCATTATAGCGCCCCTTAGATCGGTACTCGCGAGGTTAGCATCTCTCAAATCTGCATTGGTGAGGTTGGCATTTTTCAAATACGAGCCTCGCAAATCGGCTCCCCTCAAATCTGCACCTGTTAAGTCAGCATCTGTTAAATCCAAACTCCGCAAGTCTGCTCCCCTAAAATTTGCTTTTTTCAGACCGCACCCAACGCAACCCATTTGCTGCAATTCCCGGACAGTTATACCGGGATTCCCTATGGTTGAATGGTTTAATATTCTGTCACCTATGATGAAAATTGTACCACATGCGGCAACTAATACCAGGTGGTTAATTAATAAAACTTTTTGGGTTGTGGGAGAGAGCCTTCCTAATGTTGTACTTGGGGTAAGAATATCGATGGATTGAAGGGCAGTCAAGGCAGTAGCGGCATTGGGGTAGCGATGTTTGAAGTTAGGTGCGACCATTTTTTCCAACCAGGCGATAAACTGCGGATTCAGTTTTGGCATTAACGGCTGGAAATTGATGCGACAATTTTCATCAATCAAGTTGCCAATTTCTGTTGATTTTGTCTTGGTCAGCAAACAAATCAACGTCGCCCCCAAACTATACAAATCAGATGCTTCTGTCAGCGGGCGATTAAACATCTGTTCTGGTGGCATGAATCCCAACGTGCCTTTAACCGCACTGGTAGCAGCGACTTCCTCTCCTTCTATTCGAGCCAACCCAAAATCTACCAGATAAACTTTGAGGGATTCTGAGCGGTCAACTAGGATATTTTCAGGTTTAATATCCCGATGAATGACTGGAGGGTTTTGCTGTTGTAGATACACTAAAATCTCTAAAACAGCTACGGCAATTTGTTTGATTTCTTGGGGGGTAAAAGATTGTGGCTGAGCGAGGGAAGCCGCTCGTTTATACTCTTGTACCAAACAAAACCCATCGGTTGTTTCAAAGGAATTGATGTACTTAGGAATGCTGGGGTGATTGAGCTGTTGCAGCAGTTCAATTTCTCGCTCATGTGCGTGATAATCTGACCAGGTGGCTCCGACTCTGGCAAACTGAAATTGTTTAACGATGACAGGCGTTGCAGTCTTGATATTAACTCAAGTTGCTAGTTATAACTTGTAACAGCGATAATTGCTAATTGCGAGCTTGCTAATTGGGTTAACAGGCTTTTGCCGTCTTGAAAAGTAGCCATTAGCCATTAACCATTAGCCATTAGCCATTACCGCTTGATGTAACTAGCAACTTGCGTTATTAGTTGCTAGGTAGGTGACTCGTCCCCCATTTTTGTTGTGTCCTAGTTCCCGCTCAATTTGATAGCCGAATTTAGCACAATCGGGATGGGATGTAATGTTGTGGCTATCGCTTCTATCAATCATTAGTTTTCTCCCTCTTTTTTTGAGCTTTTATCCCCGTGCCTTTTTCAAGGACTTACTCTTTTGAACTAACCGGATAAACTCGGCTCTGTAGCCATCTAAATCGGTTCCCTGGGATTGACTCGCCAAGCTTAAAACATCATCAAAATTAGCATTACCCTTGAATTGAGACTCCCTCAACACCATGCCAAACTCTGCCACAGCGGCTGAAAATTTAAAGTTTGTCGAAGCATCTTTTAGCTGAATTACCCGGTCAATTAATGGAACGTTCAGCAATTTAGAAGTTTCTTGTTTGGGTTCCTTATACCGCAATTTTACCTGCATCAACTCGTTACTTCCATAAGCCACAGGCTTGACGTTGCTTTGCTGATATTTCAAAGGGTCAACATTAGCAAGCGGCACATTGCTTTTAACCCCTGCCGGAATAATTTCGTAGAGGGCTGTCACCGAATGTCCTGCCCCTAGTTCTCCGGCATCTTTTTTATCATCGTTGAAGTCTTGGTTTTGCAGCAGGCGGTTTTCATACCCAATTAAACGGTATGCTTGGACTTTAGCTGGATTAAATTCTACTTGAATTTTGACATCTTTGGCAATAGTTAGCAAGGTGGCGCCTATTTCTTTGACCAAAACTTTCCTAGCTTCTAGCAGGTTATCGATGTAAGCATAATTCCCGTTTCCTTTATTGGCTATTTGCTCTAGCTTGGCATCTTGTAAATTTCCCATACCAAACCCAAGAACGGTTAGGAAAACACCTTGTTTGCGCTTTTCTTCAATCAAGCGTACCAATTCTGCATCGCTGGATACTCCGACGTTAAAATCTCCGTCTGTTGCCATAATTAAGCGGTTATTGCCCGATGGAATCAAGTTGTCTTTGGCAATTTTATAGGCGAGTTGAATGCCTTCTCCCCCAGCGGTAGAACCACCTGCTTCCAGGTTTTCAATCGCGTCTAATATTTTGTCTTTTTGGTTAGCAGGCGTGGAAGGTAAAACTACGCCTGCATTTCCAGCATAAACAACAATACTGACTCGGTCGTTGGGTCTTAACTCGTTCACGAGCAACCGCAAAGATTGTTTAACCAGCGGTAATTTGTTGGGGTCTTGCATTGAACCCGAAACATCCAATAAAAATACCAGATTGCTGGGCGGCAGATTTTCGGTAGACAGGCGTTTTCCCTGCAAACCAATTTGCACTAATTTGTGGGCGGGGTTCCAAGGAGCTTGTGAGATTTCTGTCGTAATCGAGAATGGATTAGCACCCGTTGGCTGGGGATATTCATACTTAAAATAATTAATCATTTCCTCAAGGCGGACTGCATCTTTGGGTGGCAATTGCCCCTCATTGATGAAGCGTCGGACGTTGCTGTAAGACGCGGTATCGACATCGATAGAAAAGGTGGAAAGGGGACTCTTGCTTACCCTGACAAAAGGATTTTCTGCAACGGGATTGTATCCCTCGCGGTTATAGTTTTGTTCAGCTGGAGACTCTTGGGGGGAGGGAAGGTTACCATTTTGTTGCGAGAGTCGTTCGGTAGCGAGTCTTCTCCTAACCTGGGGTGCTGGTTGAGCAGCTGGTTGCGGTGGTGCCTTTGCAGCTGGTATGGGAGCAGCTGGAGATGCAGGGACAGGTTGTTCGAGTTTTGCAGATTGTTGACCGCCGCAAGCAACCGTCATCTGTGCCAAAATCGCAGCAAGTCCTAAAATAGCGATCGCTCTATAGCAGTACTTCATACTTCCTTCTTTAGCTTGACTAGCTTTCTTTGGATAAAAAAGCGTAACTGAGGTTTTGCACCCGTTAATAGAAGATGTGTCTAACCCCATTGGACTTATGCAGTCTCACCGCTACGCAACTCACAACTGTGTAGCGTACAAAAATAGTAACGCCAGTCATACTAAATCCGATCCCCGCGTACCCCCCTTACAGCGGATTGCAATCAAAGTGAGGTACAGCATCACCTTTGATCGGGAAGATGGGGAAGAAATAATCAAAAGTTATCTATGTTCCCTACTCCAAGAGGTACGGCATCTACAATTTTTGGCGAGAAATCAAAAGTTATCTATGCCGTGCCGCTACAGGGGTACGGCATCTACAATTTTTGCATTATGCAGGCTTTCGGGGCACGGCATCTGCAATTTTTGGGGAGAAATCAAACGTT
>NZ_BLAY01000049.1 GCF_020521235.1 Microseira wollei NIES-4236
GTAGGGACACGGCATCATAGATATCTCGGACAAACAGATAACGTTAATCATGCCGTGTCCCAGCTTCTGATTATGGGTAATCGACCGGAAATGATATGATAGGCGTTTTGCAGCACAAAAGAGCGACCTTGTTTGAGCAAATTATGTCATTGCTAACCAAATCGAGAGAGGTGGATTTTACCTGGAGAATGATATCATGTCCGTTGAATTGCCCATAATAAAAAAACCTCACCCCTAGGTTGCGTAGGGACACGGCATCATAGATATCTCGGACAAACAGATAACGTTAATCATGCCGTGTCCCAGCTTCTGATTATGGGTAATCGACCGGAAATGATATGATAGGCGTTTTGCAGCACAAAAGAGCGACTTTGTTTGAGCAAATCGCCTTGACAGATAATAGGAATTCGCTGCATTAAGGTTTTGGTAATTGGTAATTGGTAATTGACAGTTTACTCGTGACAATTACCCATTACCAGAATCCACTCCATCTAAAATCTAAAATCTAAACTCAATAAAGTTTGGTAACGTAACGCCACGGGGATCTTGACAGTTGTCCCCAATCGGGCTATTGTCTCTGTTTAAGGTTGCTCCAGTTCAACGACAGCAACCCTTGTCCACCCAAAATCTAGTATCGCTGCCCAATGCCGTAGCAAGCGGCAAAGGACAGCTTGACCCCCAAACTGTGACGAGCAGTGTGGAGGCTAATGGAGAATTTTAACATTTCTCTGTAGCCACCCTGCTTTGCGCTGCCTGCGGGGTGGCTAGATTTTTTGGTTTCCAATCCAAAAAATAGGAGAAAATATCATGGCAGAAGAGTTTTTGTCAGACTCTACCGGATCTGTGCGTCCAAATTCTGACGCCGGTGAACCCCAACGAGAACGCATCGAGTTTTTGATCGTTGGTACTCGCGAAGGCGTGATGGCAGAAATCCGCAAGTTTTACACAATGGGATTTGCAGAAGTCGATGAATGGAGTCCGGTGACGCCAGTACCCAATTCGGATCAGGTGATGACTATCCTAGTTCGCTACCGGAAACCAGGAACTACCGATTCATCGACTCGGAGTTCGGGACGATAAGATCGGGACTGGCGTAAAGAAACGGGCGATCGCATCCTATCCTATTACCCTCAAACTCCACTTCGCCAAAGCCAAAGTAGTAGGATTTGCGATCGCTCCACAGCCTGGAAAACTCAGCGCGATCGCATTACCTCCAATATCCCGCCACCTGGAAAGGATGGCTCTATGATATCAACACAACCGACCTACCCTGACAAAGTTTATTTTTTGAGTAAAACAACAATGTTGTTGCTTTAAGCTGGAAATTTCGTGCATTAAACAACAATGTTGTTGCTTTAAGCTCGGAAGTTCGTGAGTCAAGCAACAATGTTGTTGC
Organism: Microseira wollei NIES-4236; assembly: GCF_020521235.1. Lineage (GTDB taxonomy): Bacteria > Cyanobacteriota > Cyanobacteriia > Cyanobacteriales > Aerosakkonemataceae > Microseira > Microseira wollei. The sequence continues at coordinate 1,397 of NZ_BLAY01000049.1, forward strand.
TTTAAGCTCGAAACTTCGTGAGTCAAGCAATAACGTTGTTGCTTTAAGCTCGAAACTTCGTGAGTAAAACAACAACGTTGTTGCTTTAAGCTCGGAAGTTTCAGTTTCCGATGAGAACGTTTTGGTTTAAAACGAGAATTTCTGAGTCTGGGGTAACGACTGACTTGATGTTGAGAGCGAACGCAATTGGTTTAGTTACGCTAGTCTATAGTGCAATTTCTTCATCCACAAAACGATCTTCATGACCGCAGTACTAAGCAATCCCTATCTAGAAGGCAACTTTGCCCCCGTACAATCGGAAATTACCGCAGATGACCTGCAAGTAATTGGCACACTACCCGCCGAACTCAACGGTACGTTCGTGCGTAATGGTCCTAATCCCCAGTTTCCCCCCAAAGGTAGGTATCACTGGTTTGATGGAGATGGTATGTTGCACGGCGTTCAGATTGGTAACGGTAAAGCAACCTATCGCAACCGTTACATCCAAACGCCAGGATGGAAAATCGAACGCGATGCAGGTCATGCTATCTGGACGGGACTCCTAGAACCTGCACAGATGGATAATCCTTATGGTCCTTATAAAAATGTCGCCCATACAGCCTTAGTTTGGCACGATAATCGCTTGCTGGCACTTTGGGAAGGCGGCGAACCTCACAGCATCGAAGTACCCAGTTTAGAAACTGTCGGATCGTACACCTACGGAGGTAATTTAAAATCGCCCTTTACCGCCCATCCTAAAGTCGATCCAGTCACTGGGGAAATGATGTTTTTTGGCTACTCTTTACCACAGCCACCTTACCTGCAATATAGCGTTGTTTCCCCAGAAGGTAAGCTGTTGCAAACGGTGCCGATTGATTTACCAGTCGGGGTGATGATGCACGATTTTGCCATCACCGAAAACTACACGATTTTTATGGATTTACCCCTCACCTTCCGAAGGGAAAGGATGCAACGGGGCGAACCCGCTTTTATGTTTGAAAAAGATACTCCCAGTCGCTTTGGCATCCTGCCGCGTTTGGGAGATAACAGCAGCATCCGCTGGTTTGAAGCACCCGCCTGTTATGTTTTTCATACCTTAAATGCCTATGAAGATGGGGATGAAATTGTCCTGATCGCTTGTCGGATGCAAGGCACTTCCATACTAGGTGCTACCGCAGCAGTCGAAGACAGCACTAGCGATATTCCCTTATTGCATCGGTGGCGGTTCAATCTCAGAACGGGGGCAGTCGTGGAAGCATCTTTAGATGACATTCCTGGGGAATTTCCCCGCGTAAACGAGCAATATTTGGGTCGGACGACGCGATACGGCTATACAGGAAGGATGGCAAAAAGTTCGATGCCATTGTTTGATGGTTTAATTAAGTACGACTTTGTTAAAGGTAACTCCCAAACTCATGAATTTGGGCGGGGACGTTACGGGGGTGAAGCTGTATTTGCACCGCGAAAAGGAGCGACAGATGAAGATGATGGTTGGTTGATAACCTTTGTTTACGATGAGGAGAAAGAATCTTCCCAATTAGTAGTAGTTAGTGGCAAAGATATTGCTGCTGAACCCGTCGCCAGAATTAAGATGCCTCAACGAGTGCCTTACGGGTTCCACGGTACTTGGATTGATGGGGTATAGATGTAGATGTAGGGTGCGTTAGGCGCTAGCCGTAACGCACCTAGATCTAGTATCTAGGCGATCAAAGCTTTTTGCCTCAAAAATACTGATGCTAGCGATCGCACCTTCTCCTAGGGCGATCGCATGGTTCAACCCTACGTATATTCATTCAGTCTGCCAACAAATCTCAGTACATTTATGCAAATATTCCTCAAGCGATCGCAAATTTCACGCTTTAGCTGAGAGATCTCTGTTAAATTTATTCCTAATGCTAAGAAATGATCAAGTTTAAGTAAAATTTCTCATCAGATTTCAGCAATGCCTGTAGCAGCAACGTCTACACTACAGGCTATTTCTTGAGCAGTGCCACTTTCGGTAGTACGACCCTGACTGCTAGAGGCGATGACATCTTCGTCACCAAACTCAATAGCGATGGTAGCGTCGCCTGGGCGAAAAGTTGCGGCAGCAGTAATAACGACTACGGCTATAGCATCGCCACCAACAATAGCGGCAACGTCTACACTACAGGCTGTTTCAATGGCAGTGCCACTTTCGGTAGTACGACCCTGACTTCCCATGAAGGCAGCATCTTCGTCACCAAACAGGGAACGGCTACACTCCCCGTCATCATCACCCCAGGCACCAACCCCAACGAAAGTGGCCCCACCAACGGCAGCTTCACCATCAGCTTAAATAACGGAAGGGACTTGTTGTTTGGCGGGACGGACAACGATCTGCTTTTCGGCAATCAAGGTAACGATACTCTCGTCGGCGATGACGGTAAAGATACGCTACGCGGCGGTCAAAATGATGACATCGCGTTTGGGGATGCGGCGGATGATGTGCTGTATGGCGATCAGGGGAACGATAGTTTGTGCGGTGGCGATGGCAACGATACGATGTCCGGCGGTAACGGCAGCATCCCCATCGTCGATAATGGCGAACCAGATTGGCTGTGCGGCGGCAAAGCGCATGACTTGTTATTCGGCAACGAAGGGCGAGACAATCTCAACGGCGATGAAGGCGACGATACCCTATACGGCGGTAAAGATCATGACATCATTACCGGCGGTACTGGAAATGATTGGTTGTTCGGGGATCTCGGTCAAGATCAGTTGCGAGGCGGGGAAGGACGGGACTTCTTTGCTTTGGCAAGGGGTCAAGGTGCAGATGTAATTCTCGATTTTACCGATGGCAACGGTAGTGCTTTGATTGGGGTAAAAAATAGCAGCGAAATTCTGGCAGTTTTATCGGGAGTTCAGGTTAGTTTGCTGGGACAGCAGGATTTTGTTTGGTTTGTTTAAGATGGCGATCGCTGGGGTATCATATCGAATCCGGTTGTATCTGAATCATTCGTAGGGGCACGGCAACCGAAGAACTTTGCGCTGGCGACAAAGCTTACTGATGCCGTGCCCCTACGGTTTCGTTTCTCAACCTCACCTACAACTGTTATGCTAGCTGGGGGGCGATAGAAACGTAGCTGGTGTTGCATAGGGCAAGTGTAATGCGGCTGTATGTCCTAGTTTTTTATCCTCAGAAAAGTAAGGCTCCTGGATGGGTTTGCTAACGAAGTTGCGGACTTCCATGTTAAAAAAAGCGCCGTCGTGGAAAATTATATTAATGCTCTTAACTTTAACGTCGGTTCGGAGTCTTTGAATGTGAGCCGCAAATGAAGGCCATAAATCGGCGCAATCTTCAGGTAAAGGTGCGAGTCGAGAGTGAAGATTGCCACAGATGCAAACTACTTTATTATTTGGAAAAAGCTGATGCCATTGTGCGAGCAAGTTCTCAGCCATACCCAAATCGCGCTCGCTTCAATTCATCACCTCAGTCGAGCTAGATATATCAAAGCAAATTATCTGCCAGCCAGCCATAATTGCATTCTGGGCAAAGCTGAGAACTTGTTGATTGCCCCTACCATCTAAAGAGGGATGAGTAAAGAAGTCTGGGATATCGTTGGTTTCTCCAGTTGCCCAACGGTGCAGCATTTATTGTTGCGAAATGCTGATTTCAAGAACAATCGCGCGATAGTTCAACCGATAAAAATCATCCAGAAGTGATGCGATCGCCAGGGTAAATTCTTGGGTTCCATGTATGTCGCCGAAGCGCAAGATGTCGCTTTCTTCAGCTAGGGACAGGATGCTGTTGATTGTGTCTGAATTCATTTAGAAATGCTCGTGTTTATGCAGTTAAATTTAGGTGCGTTAGGTACTGGCATACAACCTCACAAGTTGGGTTTCGGACCAGGGGCCCAACCTAAAACTATAACGGCTGCGATCTACAACCTCCAAGTTATAACTTTTGCCAACAACCCCGACACAAAGGCAGATGCAGAATCCCTGGTACAAATAGGTACAATCGACATTGCAAGGAAAGATCCGCAGTGTGAAGGGAAACCGCGAGTATGGAATTTGTGTCCGATCCGCCAATCGATGTTAAAATCCGCAAAATGAAGGAGCGAGTGCGCTGGCAAGAACCGAGTTTGGTCAAACGGGGTATCGATCAAACCCGTATGGTAATACAAGATGGCGCGGCGGACGATCCAGAATTTTCCTTTTTAGTTATAGGCGATAGTGGGTCCGGCGCCCACGGGGGAGATAACCCCCAGCGACGAGTTGCCCAACTGATGTTGCAACACGGCGGGGGTTGCCGTTTTGTCCTCCACACGGGGGATGTGATTTATCTAGTGGGTTCTAGCGAGTATTACCTGCAAAATTTTATTCAGCCTTACCAGGAGTTTTTGGTCGGTGGGGAAGAACCGAAACTGATTGATAGCGATCGCATGATCTTCAAGTTACCCTTTCTCCCCGTCCCCGGCAATCACGATTATTACGATTTGCCCATCTTGTATGGTGTCCTAGCACAAGCAACTTGGCCTTTGCGCCGCCTGTTGCGCTCTACAATCGATTTGGATGTTGGTTGGCACGGTTCGTTTCAAGGCAGAGCCTATTCTAAGGCATTTCTTGATTACCTGCTGGCGTTCAATAATGAAGGGGAATTAAGCCGTCATTTAGATAGTCATTACACGGCTAGTACCGACACGGGACGCTGTCTAGTTTATCAACCCGGACGCTTTACTCGGCTACCTAACCGCTATTACACGTTTCGTTATGGCGGCATCGATTTTTTTGCCCTCGACTCGAATACGTTTAACGCACCCGCACCCCTACCCAATACTAAAGAAGGGGAACGCTACCGCCGCGAGTTAAACCAACTCAAAGATGACTTGGAACGGGAAAAATTGGAAATCCTCGAAGCATCTGCCCAGCTTAATCCCGACTCCCCCGAAGATGCCGAACAACTCGACGATTTGCGCGCGAAATTAGAGCAAATTGATGAAGTTACGATTGATATTGAGAAACAATTGGTAGCCGATGACCAAACTACCACGGATTTTGAACAATTGGAATGGTTGCGGCGAAGGCTAATCGAATCTTGGCATACAAAAGAAGTGCGCGGGCGCGTGGTTTATTTTCACCATCCCCCCTACGTAACTGAAGCAACAAAGTGGCATCAAGCACAAACCCTAGCGGTGCGTCATCGCATTCGTTGGGTGTTGGATGGAGTAGCGAAAGAGGTGGGAAATCTTGCCCAAGATCGTCCAATTGTAGATTTATTATTGAGCGGTCACGCCCACTGTTTGGAATATCTTCGCACCGGGAATACCGGATATGCCGATTCTCATTTAAACTGGATTGTTTGCGGGGGTAGCGGTCACAGTTTGCGCCGTCAGCGGACAGAAGGGCCTCAATTGATGGAAACTTTTAGAGAAGGGGAGGAACAGCGCAGTCTTAAAGTAGCGGATTCTTTACTTTTTGTCGGACGCAGCGGTCAAGGATTGCAAAAGCGACGCCCTTATTCTTGTTTGCGAATAGACATGTTTGACGGGTGTCCGCCTAAGTTTGTTGTCCGACCTTTGATTGCCGAATTATCTCAAAGAAAGTGGAGCGCTCGCCAACTCGATCCCTTTACTATTTTAAATACCTCCCCCAACCCCATCCGCTGATATCATGTCCGCTGGCGAAAGGTAGCGTTAGGTTTAGGGTGAGCAGGTGGGCAGGTGGGAGGGAAAAAAACAGCTTTTCGCACAATCGACTATATACAACCGATACCTAAGGACATGATATTATGGTGCGATTATGGTGCCGTACTCTGCGGGCTAACGCACCCTACACATACTTGCAATCTGCTCAGTAATTATTGACTGTTTCTTTTTTATTTAGCCATTAGCGATTAGCTATTAGCAGTTACACAACCGTTGCTATTGGACATGATATTATGGTGCCGTACTCTGCGCGAAGAGATCGCCCTACATATACAGGACTTAAGCACTAAGAGGCCAGAAACCGCGTGTAGGGGCAATTAGCAATTAGCAATTAGCAATTACCAATTACCAATTGACTCACTCATACGACTGCTTGAGTCGCTGCTTGAGTTAGCTCGAAGATAATGTCAAGGCGAAAGTTATCTACTAAATCGATTAAAGCTAGCTTTAAAGCTTCCTGGGATTTGGGGATTTGATCGATTAGTGCGAGAATCATTTCATCTTGACAGGTTTGGGCGGCTTCGTTGAGCTGAGCGAGCCATTCTTTTGGCATGACAGTTAAAGCTTCAGGGGTGAGTTGATCAATGCTTTCTCCCCCTGGGGAAGTTGGTTGCGCTTGCGCTTGATAAGTATATAACACCCCCAAATGAGCGGCAATTTTTTCAAACAATAGGTTTTCTTGGAACGGTTTACTAATAAAATCATCACAGCCTGCTTTTAGAATAGCTTCTCGCTGCGCCTCAAACACGCTGGCGGTTAAGGCAATAATCACAGTTTCCTTGCCGTTTGGTGCTTGCTTAATCAATTTTGTTGCCTCAAAACCATCCATCACCGGCATCCGGATATCCATCAAAATTAGATGGGGTTGCCAACTCTTCCATACGTCAACTGCTGCTTGACCGTTAACAGCTTCTGCTACTTGAAAGCCTACTGATGTCAATAATTTTATCAGCAAAAGCCGATTGGTTAAATTATCTTCTACGACCAGAATGCGATATTTTCTTTGGTTTGGTGCTAATTCAATTATCCGTCCGATTGGTTGTTCAATCTTAATGTCAGTCGATTCAGCCAGCTGCACCGGAATATCAAATTTAAAAGTAGAACCTTTACCCAGTTGACTGTCCACTGTGAGTCCTCCCCCCATCAGTTGGACGAATTTGCGACTGATGGGTAAACCTAAACCAGTGCCTTCGTTATATCTTCGATTGCTTGTGCTTTGGATAAAGGGGAGGAACAAAATTTCTATTTCTTCTGGGTGAATACCGGGGCCTGTGTCTGCTATTTCAAAGAATAATTGATAATCGGTTATGGGTAATTGTTTCTGTTGCACCAACTCGGCTTTGATTCGCAATGTCACTTTACCCGATTCGGTAAATTTAATGGCATTATCTAGCAAATTAATTAAAACTTGACGTAATTTTGCCTCGTCGGTTTGCACGTATTGAGGAAGTTCTTCGCAGCATTCAATTAGGAGTTGCAAGCCTTTGGATGAGGCGCGGATGCAGAACATTTCTTCCATACTCGCAAGCAGGCGATGCAGGTCGAAGCTGGTTTCGATGAATTTAATTTTGCCCGCTTCGATTTTGGACATATCTAAAATATCGTTGATTAATCCCAGCAAATGTTCGCCAGAATTCATAATAATATTGAGATATTCCCGGTCTTGGGTGGATAGGGAAGAATTGCGCTGCATCACTTGGGCAAAGCCTAAAATGGCATTGAGCGGCGTTCTCAATTCGTGGCTCATATTTGCCAGGAATTCGCTTTTGGCGTGATTGGCAACTTCGGCGGCTTCTTTGGCTAGTTGGAGTGCTTCTTCTACCTGTTTGCGATCGCTTATATCTATCGCCGTGCCAAATAACTTGACAACTTCTCCCTCTTCGTTTACAATACCTTCTCCCCTTGTTCCCAAGTAGCGGATTTCACCGGAGGGAAGAAAAAACCGAAAATCGATGTCGTAGGGAATGCCCGATGCGATCGCTCGTTGTACGTGCCATTCAAACATCTCTCGGTCATCGGGATAAATTTTTTCTAAAAGTTCGGCGTAAGTTGGCTCATATCCGCTGGGATCTAAACCAAAAATGCGGAAAAGTTCCTCCGACCAAGTAAACTTTTGGGTAACAAAGTTATATTCCCAATTACCCATATGGGCAATTCTTTGAGCAGCTGCCAAATTCGCTTCGGAAGTGCGGAGTTTTTCTTCGGCAATTTTGCGCTCGGTAATATCTTCAGAAATCCCCAACAAATACTGCGGTTTTCCAGTTGCGTCCCTGATTCCTATTTTTTTTGTATGCAGGATTCTGATCCCTTTATTTTTAGTTTGCAGCGGTTCTTCTGGAATATCTAAAACTTCTCCACTCGCCAACACTTCCCGGTCTTTAGCGACGAAAAAATCAGCTTCTTCGGGTGGGAAAAAATCATAATCATTTTTACCAATTAACTCTTCGCGAGAATAACCCAATAGCTCTTCACCAGCTTTGTTAAAGCTGACAAACCTCAAATGATCTGCATCTTTAACAAAAATCATGTTCGGGATATTTTCCACGATCGAGTCAACGAAAGCTCTCGCCGATTGCATCTCGGCATCAACTCGCTGGCGCTCTTCAATTTCAGCTTGCAGCCGGATATTTTGCTCGGCTAATTGTCTCGCCAAGCGACTAATTCGCAGTTGAGTTTCGACCCGCGCTATCACCTCATCAGCTTGAAACGGTTTAGTAATATAGTCTACGCCGCCAGTTGCAAAAGCTTTCACCTTATCAAAGACTTCGTGCAAAGCGCTGACAAAGATAACGGGGACATCTTTGGTTTTTGATGAAGCTTTTAGCTTGGCGCAAACTTCATAGCCATCCATTTCTGGCATCAAAATATCCAGCAAAATTAAGTCGGGTGGCGTTGATTGAGCCGACTGAATTGCTAGTTTGCCGCTGGGGGCTGGGCGCACTTTATAACCGGCAGAAGATAAAAGCTCGCTCAATAGATTCAAATTGGCGGTGACATCATCCACCACTAAAATATTGCCTTTAAATGAAGTGAGTTTATCCTGACTCATATTTGTTATGTTTCCGGGTTGATTAAAGCTAAGATCTGCTCAAACTCAAAGTTCTTAGCCAAAGCAGCTAAAGCATCGGCGAGGGATCGATCGTGCTTTTGGATGCGATCGATATAGGTCTGTATTATCTCCACATCTAGATCGATTATGGCTTGGCGAAAGTCAGCAATCAAATCGGCAGGCAACGCAGCGATCGCAGATCTACTCAAGATATCTGATGAGGTTGCAGTTGAGCCAATTGGGGCAGCAGGTTGATCGTAAAGGTATTGCACCCCGATATGTTTGTGTAGGGCATCCAAAATCTCTGTCGTTAGGAACGGTTTGCGGATAAAATCATCGCAACCCGCAGCCAGGATCGCGGCTCGCTCTTCTTCTAAGCTACTAGCAGTCAAGGCAACGATCGCCGTCTCCTGACCTTTGGCGGTGGCTTTAATTCGTTTAGTCGCCTCCATACCATCCATAATCGGCATCCGCATATCCATAAAGATTAACTGCGGCTCAAAAGCTTGCCAAATTTCCATCGCCTCAACGCCGTTGCTAGCTTGTTGCAGTTCAAAACCAAAGCGGGAAAGCATCAATAACAGCAGTTGGCGGTTATCCCGGTTATCATCCACGATCAGGATGCGATATTCTCCTTGGTTGGGTGCTAATCCGATCGCGCGGCGGATGGATGGCAAGCTTTCCATCGAGGCGGGAGCAATGGCTATTGCCTCAATCTCGAACTTAAAAATACTCCCCTTCCCCACTTGCGAGCTAACCGTCATTTCACCCCCCATCATCTCTACAAATTTGCGGCTAATTGTCAACCCCAAACCCGTCCCTTCCTGAGATTCTTTGCCTGCTTTCGTTTGTACAAACGCTTCAAATAATGTTTCTAATTCCTCTGGCGCAATCCCGCAACCAGTATCTTCAACTTCAAAGCGCAATCGGTAATTGGTAATGGGTAATTGGTAATTGGTACTGTTTTCCTTGTCTTCCCCCCTGGTAGGGGGGATTAAGGGGGATGACTCATTCGGTATTACCAACCCTACCCGCACCGATACACCGCCTGATGAGGTAAACTTAATCGCGTTAGAAAGCAGGTTAATCAAGACTTGGCGCAACTTTACCTCATCGGTGCGGATGTGTTGGGGAACGTCTAGAGTTTTATTAAACACCAACTGCAATTCTTTTTCCTGAGCCTTGAGCTGGAACATATTTTCCAAGTCTAATAACAGGCGGTGCAAGTCGAAGTTCACTTCGTTAAGCGTTGTACGTCCGGCTTCAATTTTGGCTAAATCTAACACTTGATTGATCAGAGCGAGCAAGTGTTCCCCACTGCGAGTAATGATGCCGAGGTTATCTTGGTGTTCTGGGGTGATGTTGCCATCGCAACTGATCAACTGGGCAAAACCGAGAATGGCGTTGAGCGGACTACGCAATTCGTGGCTCATATTCGCCAAAAAAGTACTTTTAGCTTCGCTTGCTGCCAAAGCCGCTTTCTCCGCTCGTTTTCGCTCCTCAATTTCCCGCTGTAATTCCAAAGTCCGCTCTTGCACCTGCTGCTGTAAAATTCGATTGTAATCTGCTAATAGTTTCTCTGCCTGTTTGCGTTCGGTGATGTCAGCAAAGGCATTGATCGAATATATAATATTTCCTTTTTCATCGAAAACTGGTGTAGATATCACCTCCAAGGGTATAATCTTTCCATCGCCATGAAACTCCATATTATCAATCCTTACAGTTTCACCCTTGAGAGCCAGCATTGCTGGCATTTGTTCGGTGGGGTATATTTGATCGGTTCCGGCAATATAGAGTTGATAAGTTAACCCTAATTCTTCCGGTGCAGCTTCAGGTCTAGCACCTTGACCGAGTATCTGCTGTCCCGTCTGATTCATGTAAGAGATTTGACCATTGGGAGAAAATACAGCTATCCCAACGGGTACAGCTTCTAAAAATTGCATCAACTTGCTCTCGCTTTGGCGCAACTGGGCATAAAGTTTAGCATTTTGAATTGAAATAGCCGCTTGGGAAGATAGCAGATTCAACACTTCTAGTCGCTGGGGCGTAAATGCCCCAGTCGTCAGATTGTTTTCTAAATAAAGAATACCCACCAACTGGCCTTGATTTAACAGCGGCGTACATAAAATAGATTTAGGTTGCTGTTTGACTATGTAGGGGTCTTCCGCAAAATCATCTATCTTCGCCGCATCATCTAAAACCAGGCTCTTTTGGGTGCGGATTACATAGTTAACTATTGCAGTAGAAAGTATCGCGTCCCCCATCGGGATCGATTGTAAAACCTGGAATTGCTCGGATTCAATCGTTCCCGATGCCTCAATCGTCCATTGTGGGTTCTCGTTCCCAGATTCTCCCCGCTGTTGCAGAATCAAATAACCTGTTTGCGCTCCCGCATTTTCCATCGCAATTTTCATCATCTTGCCTAACAAGTTCCCCAGGACAATTTCACCCGAAAGCGCTTGGGAAGCTTTGAGGACGCTGTTCAAATCTAAAGCACTCGATGCAGTCGTGCTACTGTTTGAAGTCGTTGTAGCAATCTGGGTACTGCTTAGCGACTTTTGAGCCAAAAACTGTGGATAGCGTTCCTCTAAATCTTTTACCTTACTCGTTGCTTGCCAGCGAACGTATCCATAGCGAGCTTCAGTCATATAAGTTTGGGCAATCTTCTCCATTCCCCGCGCCAAATAAAATTCTGCCGCTAACTCATAAGCTAATGCCTCTTCGTGAAGATATCCGTTTTCTTTAGCGCCTTGAATCGCGCGTTCGTAAAGTGACGCTGCTGACCAATTTTCCCCTAAAACTCTGGCCTTTTCTGCTGCTACTAAATCATATTTATGCTGAAAATTCATCGGGGCATGTTCCGCCCATTTTTTCAGTTTTTCCTGGTTAGCATCTACTTTTTGGAGCTCTTCTATTTTCTCGTTGCTTGAGGCATTGGGATAATGGGAAAGGAGAGCCAGAGAAGAGTAGAAAGGCATTTGGGTAATCGGCAACAACCCGGACAAACCAGCTTGGTATTTTTCGGCTTCAGATGCGAGCGCCACAGCTTGAGCAGCATCTTTAAAAAAATAACTGAGGATAGTTTTTAACAGATAAAAAGTATAGATCAAACTAATTGTATTATTCTCTACCATCCTGGTCAGTTTTTTTTCAGTTACACCCAGGTTGTTATCTGGTTTTTTCTTGATAAAATCACCAACAAATTCATTCCATAGCTGGTTGACATGCAGAGGCAAATCCTGTTTGAGATTTTGCATAAAGCTACAAGATTGCCTGTTTTGATTATCAACATATTCCAAAGGTTCTCCTACCAATGAAAGGTTGATGCAATAGTTAAGTGAAGCATAACAAGCAAATTCTATGTCTCCAGTTTCTAAACAGATTTGAACGGTTTCGCGCAAAGGTTCTAATGATTTTCTGGCAGCCTCTTTCCAGTGGATAATGAAAGAGTTAAATTTGTTATAAACGCGACATTTTATTTCTTTGGCATCAAATTTATCTAATATCCTTAAAGAAAGTTTGCCAAATTGATAACCCAACTCGATATCTTCGAGTACCCCACATAAAAGTAAGCCATACAAAGCATAAGCGTAAGCAGCCAGGGGCGAATTGCCATATTTGATACATAGATCGACCATTGTGAATGAAATTTGTAGCAACAGTGCTGGATTGGTAGAATAAGCAGGAGCGAATAGCATCATTAAGATCCGCATAGCTTCCTGCTTATAGGGATCGGTCATCTCTGGCAGGTTGTAGAGTTCCTCCACCGACAGGGTTTGAGGTTGCGACAAGCACAGGGACACTCCTAGAATTTCTAGCACTTCTAACCCTGTTTCTATAGCAGTTTGCAATTGGTTTTGAGCGCTATAAAACAGGATTCGCGTTCCATAAACTTTGACTTTGTCTAGTACCGTTTTTGCTTGCTTCAGCACAACATTGGATAGAGTTTCGGCTTGGTTGTAATTGGTATTTAAGTACTCGGCTTCAACGGCTTCAACATAGAGATTTAGCGTCAATTCATACTCGGTTTCCCAGCTATTTTCTGCCATTTCCCGCCCCAAATTCAAATACCTGACGGCTGAATCATAAGCGGTTGCTGCTTTGGCTTTTTTCCCCGCTATCAAGTTCAATCTGGCTATTTCATTTCGTTCCGATCGATTGGTTACAAGTTCAATGCCAAGATTGAGATGATCGACAATATTAAATATCTCTTCTGATAGCCGTTCGGTTGAGCTATTCTGCCATAGCAATCGACCGATTTGTAATTGCATTGCTTTTTTATCCGCTTCGGCAATTAAAGCATAAGCAGCTTGTTGGATTCGGTCATGCCCAAATTTGTAGCTTTGAATTAAAAGTTGATCGTCCAGTTCTGACGTCGGCAATATTACCCCTAATTGAACGGCATATAGAATAATTTTATCGATGGAGTTTAAAGATTTTTTACTAATTATTGACAGGGTATTTAAGTCAAATGTTTCTCCTATACAAGCGGCAATACGTAACAATTTTTGAGTAGAAACAGGCAGTTTTTTCAATTTGCTTATCATCAATTCCACTACATTATCCGTGAACCCCATCGCCTCAATCCGCTCTAAATCCCACTTCCATCTTTCCTGAGAAACATTTGGGTTAAAGGCCATCAGGTTTTCGGCATAAATAGCTTTTAAAAATTCATTAATAAAAAAAGGATTGCCCCCCGTTTTTCGCCAAACTAATTTGGCCAAAGGTTTAACATTTTTAACGGAACTATGCAGCGTCTCGGCAATTAGCTGGCTGACGCAATCGAGTGGTAAAGAAGCTAAGGTAATTTGATTGATAATTGCGCCTCTTTTGCGTAAATCATCAAGCGTTATCATCAAGGGATGGGTGGAGTTAACTTCGTTATCCCGATATGCCCCAATCGTAAACAAATATGGGGTCTTTGCCTCGGTCATTATTAGTTGAATTAATTTAAGCGTGGCGAGGTCTGCCCACTGTAAATCATCGAGAAAGATAACTAATGGATGTTCGGGAGCGCAAAATACCCCAATAAATTTTTGCCACACCAAATTAAAGCGATTTTGCGCTTCTGTTGGCCCCAATTCGGGTAAGGTGGGTTGTTTTCCCACAATCAATTCTACTTCGGGAATCACATCAATAATTATCTGACCATTAGCACCTAAAGCCGATAATATTTTGCCTCGCCATTGGTTTAACTGCTCTTGACTTTCGGTTAACAGTTGCCGCACCAATCCAGCAAAGGCATTAACAACAGCAGAATAGGGTATATTCCGCTTAAATTGGTCGAACTTTCCGGAAATGAAATAGCCTTTTTGTTTAGTTATAGGTTTATAAAGTTCGGCGACAAGTGCTGATTTTCCAATCCCAGAATAACCCGCTACTAGCATCATTTCGTTTCGCAAATAGGGAGGAGACGAAGTTTTTTCGACCGATTCTCCTGCGACTCTTTCAAAGGCAGCTAGTAAAGTTGCAACTTCTTTCTCCCTCCCATAAAGTTTTTGGGTAATTTGAAATTTATCTGAAATATCTTGAGAACCTATCGGGAATTCTTCAATAATACCCGTGGTTTCTAACTGTCTGAGACATTCTGCTAAATCGGCGCGGATTCCCCAAGCAGTTTGATATCGTTCCTCAGCAGTTTTCGCCATCAGTTTCATGACAATATCTGAAACTGGTTTAGGCACATCCTGCTCTTTTAAAATATGGGGAGGAACTGGCTGTTTGGCGATGTGACAATGCACCAATTCCAGCACATCTGTGGTAGTAAAAGGTAGTTTTCCTGCGAGCAGTTCGTAGAAGGTAACCCCAAGGGAGTAAAAGTCGGTGCGGTAATCTAGAAAACGGTTCATCCTTCCCGTTTGTTCCGGGGACATATAGGCTAAAGTGCCTTCTAAAACATTAGGATGAGACAAGCTGGGATTAGTGCGGGTTAATCGAGTGGCAATGCCAAAGTCGATAATTTTAACTTCCCCAGTTTTTGGGTTTAAAACTATATTACCTGGGTTAATATCTTTGTGAATAATATTAGCCGCGTGAATCAGACCCAAAATGTCGGTAATTTTGATGGCGAGCCGCAAGAATTCGGCTAAGCGCGATCCTGCCAACCCCCCTTGTTCTCCTGCCAGAAAACAAAATTCCAGCCGCTTTTCCCCCGACTCGTAGTCGGGACTAGGGGGGGGTGGTAAGGGGGGAGAGGCGATCAATTTCTGTAAAGATTCTCCGCCAAAATCTTCCAGGATAATGACTAGAGTTCTTTGGTACTCTTGTAAGTCGTAAGCCTTGATAACTCCTGGTATATTGAAGGAGCGAGTGATTTCATATTCCTGCTTGTAGCGCACCAGTTCGGCTGGGGTGGGATAGTCTTGTTTGAGAACCTTCAGAATTACAGCGGTGTTATCGGGTTTTTTTATAGCTCGATAGACATAGGAATTAGCGCTTTCGTAAATTTTGTCTCGCATGACAACGTTTGCTAAAGAAATCATAAATTTAGTTTTCGGAAGTGATTTTTAAAAAAAAGGCAGAATCGATTGGGGTTAGGCGTATTATTTATATGTAACACTTTTAGTGGAAGGCAGGTTAGCACAAGACTTACCAGGAGCGCGCCAGGAAAGAAAACCTGGAGAAGAACCCGCGAATTGAACCTATTTGAGTCAAACCTAAAATTGGCCGCAAATTTACCGTTTCGCCTGCTGCATATTTTTGGCTCTGGGAAATCGGGGCATAGGTTACTGTAAAGCCAGATTTGCCGGGTGAAGCGAGTTGTTTGGCTGAAGCATTATATTTTTCAAGTTGATTGAATGCGATCGCCCATCCGGATCCCCAGGAAATCGCAATTAAACCAACAGCCCAGCTAGGGGGCATAGGATAGCTTTCCCAGGACTGACGCGCCACGATCCTAGAAACCGGGTTTGTTGGCGTAAGTCCTGTTTCCCTTGTCTCCTCTGCCCACCTGGTCCCCTGCTTTGGCGTCGCTACGAGCTTACTTCCCGGCACTCACCTGGGCGAGTAAAGCCATCACCGCACTGCGACTGAGTTTCTCTTCACCGTGTGCCAGGGCGTCGAGGGTAGCGTAAGCCAAAGTCAGGGGAATTTTGCAAAAATCTAAAGCCGGACCGAGGGGCAAAGCTTGGGTGTAGGCGTCGGCAAGAAAGAGGTTGCGGCGGGCGTAGGCGTACATCTGGTCTTTATTCCAGCCATCGGGAAAGAAGTCTACACCCCTGGATCGATCTTCCATGTGGTTGCGTAGAATGTTAACCGCTTGCAAGCCTCTACCAAAGCCGATGGCGTGGGTGCGGTTGGTTTGCGTTCCATCGTACCAAGCCCACAAGTCAGACAATAACAATCCCACCGCACCCGCTACCCCAAACGTGTAACGATCTAGATCGGCTTCGGTGTGAATTTTCCAGTTGGTTTCAGACCAATAAGCCATCCGATCTGCCATTGCAGCGGTGGCATCCCAAATCCGAGGAGCAATGGTTGCGGGGGCAAGGACTGCCCATTCTCCTATCCTCCAAGTGACTTCCGGTAGCGGACTTGGGTGGTTCTTCAAAGCAGGGGATAAGTCTTCCAGACTGCTGCGATCGACGGCTGCTTGCAATTTCAGACTAATTGTTCGCAACAGCTTTGCTTTGACGGAGTTATCTAGCAGTGGATGATCCTCAATTTCATCAATCGCACGCATACACAGGTAAGCCGATGCTACGGCTTCTTGCAGTCCCTGGGGCAAACCACTGATGGGGATGTAAAAAGTTCGACTGGTTTGTTTGAGAATCTCCAAGGCATCTTGACGCAATTCCATTTGCTCGCTCCTCACATTCTTTATGGAGTTTAGACTAAGGCTTGTGCCACAGGCACTGCTGTTGTGCCACCTCATGATAGCGATCGCAACCATTAGACACCCCCGCTTGCGGGTGAAACCACAGGGCGACCCTGCCAAATTTTGGCTGTTGTACGCACCACCCTATCTAACCATGTCGTGTTCTTTACCATGAGTGAAACTTATCAGATTTAGAGTTGGGTGAAGTAAGATACAATACGCCACTACGTAAATTCCGCAAGGCGGTTCGCTTAAGCATCTGCTGGCACGTGACTCTTCCCTTAATACAGAGGATTGCAGCCATAAAAGGTACGGTATACCGTTCGTTTGTATAGCGGCTGCCATTTTTGCTGCGCGCTTGACAAACAAAGCGATTTCGCTTTCCCTCACTCGCTGGCAATCTGCTGTAAACCGACCTTTATAGTTGATTTGATCGGATAATAGGGGCAACGCTGACGCCCCAAAAGTCCCGGAAATTCATGGGTAGGCTGGGAAGCTTAGTGGGAATACTGAAAATATTAGATACCGCGATAGGTTACCGATGAGTACATCCTTAATCCCTGTTATCCTTGCTGGTGGTAAAGGCGAACGCTTCTGGCCTCTCAGCCGCAAGCACCGACCCAAACAGTTTTTAAGTTTAGACGGCAGTGGCAACAGTCTCTTGCAATCAACCGCCCAAAGGTTGCTAGAACTCGCTCTTGGTTGGGAAAAACTGTGGGTGGTGACGAGTGGTCAGTTAGCCGATGGCGTCGCTTCCCAACTGCCCCACCTGCCACCGGAAAACTTGTTGGTAGAACCTGAAGGGCGCGACACCGCCCCCGCAGTTGCTTGGGCGGCTTTGGAAACGCAGAAACGCTATGGAGAAGACGCCGTAGTCGGTTTTTTCCCCGCGGATCACTGGATCGCAGACCAAGAAACCTATCAAAACACCCTATTAGCCGCCGCAACACTTGCAGTTAAAGAAGATGCAATTGTTACCTTGGGAATTAAGCCGGACTACCCATCAACGGGTTATGGCTATATCGAACAAGGCGAACAAATTGGCACGTTTGGGGATTTTCCTGCTTACCGCGTCAACCGCTTTACCGAAAAGCCCGATCGTCAAACCGCAGAAGGGTTTCTGGCGACGAATCGCTTCTCCTGGAATAGCGGTATGTTTATTTTTCGCACTGGGGTAGTTTTAAAAGAACTATACGCCCACGCAGCAGAAATCATCGCTCCTTTGGCAGAATCTGGCGTCGATGCGTATCCAAAGTTACCCAAGAAAAGTATCGATTATGCCTTGATGGAAAAAACCCAACTGGCACACGTCATCCCCGCGTCGTTTGGCTGGGACGATTTAGGAGATTGGAACGCGATCGAACGCCTGCTGAAAGGGGATAAGCCAAATGTAGAATTAGCCAATCATGTAGGATTGGATACATCAGGGGCAATTCTCTACTCCAGCGATGACACTGAAGTCATCGTGACGATTGGATTGGAAGATATCGTGATTGTGCGCGATCGCAACGCCACCCTCATCGTCAAAAAAGACCGCACCCAAGAAATTAAACAGGTACTCAAACTCCTGCAAGACAATCCAAAATTCTCAGATTTGTTATGAGGTAATGGGGAATGGGTAATAGCCCATTCCCCGAGCAACACGGTAGGGAACAGCAGAAAAACTTTGATTTTGCGACAAAACTTACCTTAGCCGTGCCCCTACTCAATCTGAAATTTGCCATCTGCAATCTAAAAGAAACCGGGTTTCTCTGAAAAATCGTGGATGGGGAAATGAGAGAGCGACAAAGAAACCGGGTTTCTCTGAAAAATCGTGGAAAAGGAAATGAGAGAGCGACAAAGAAACTTTGGTGATGGCCTCGGGTGATGGCAAGGTCGTGTTTCCTCAATCTGCAATCGGCAATCTAAAATCTAAAATAGTATTAAACTCTAGGTAGATGCACTGAAACTGCTTGAGCCGCTAAAACTTAAAGGTCGCTTGTCGAGTCAGTGGATTCCCATGCAAACAAGCACCTTTGATACACAAGCCAGAACAGTGGCACTAAACGCAATTAGTGCCTATCAGCAGCACATCTCGCCCATCAAGGGCTTTTGTTGCCCCCATAGACTGTTACACGGTGACGAATCTTGCTCGGAATATGTCAAGCGCATGTTCGCAGAGCAAAATTTGTTATCGGCGGTGCAATCCTCGGTTCAACGTTTCAGAGATTGCACCGCCGCCAGCCTTACCCTAAAAGCCGCACAAACAACCGCCGGTTTCAGATGCATTATAATTCCTTGTTGTTTACCTATTTAGCTAATCGCGAATGGCTAATTGCTAATGGTCAATAATGCCCACCAATTAGCCATTAGCCATTAGCAATTAGCCATTAGCCATTAGCAATTAGCCATTAGCCATTAGCCATTAGCCATTAGCCATTAGCAATTAGCCATTAGCCATTAGCAATTAGCCATTAGCCATTAGCCATTATGTTTTTAACCCAAAGCGTTTCGCGCCAAAAAGATATTATCGAAGTTGTCTTACGCAACGGCTGGGACTACATGCGACGGCTGCTGACAGGCGCAAAAGCCGATGAACCCCAATTACCCCCGCCTGCGGTTCTACGCAAAATCTTGATCGAATTAGGCCCCGTTTATGTCAAATTGGGGCAGTTGTTGAGTACTCGCCCCGACCTTTTGCCAGGGGAATATATTGAAGAATTATCCACGCTTCAAGATGATGTGCCGCCGGTTCCCTGGTCAGAAATTGACGTAGTGATTCGGCAGCAACTCAAACAACCTTTGGAAGAAACTTTTGCCACTATTAATTTACAACCCGTTGCGGCGGGGTCGATTGCCCAAACTCATCGCGCTACATTAGCTGATGGTCGAGAAGTCGCGCTTAAAGTGCAGCGTCCAGGAATTGATGCGATTGTTGCCCGCGATATTTCTCTGATTAAAGGGGTAGCAGATTTAGTCGCGCTAACTGAGTTTGGGCAAGACTACGATATTAGGTCTTTAGCAGAAGAATTCAGCAACGCTCTAGAGGCAGAATTAGACTTTAGCAGAGAAGCTGGTTTTACTGACCAATTGCGGCGCAATTTATCCTCTAGTCGCTGGTTCGATACCTCTCAAATCGTCGTGCCAGAAATTTTTTGGGATTTGACAACGGAAAAATTACTCGTAATGGAATGGATGGATGGAGTACCGTTGTTATCAGCCCCTGTTATATACGAGGAAAATAACGGCAATGGTAAGGGTGTAATCTTAACGCCCGAAAGGCGACAGGAAATTACAACCCTATTATTCCGCGCCTTTTTTCAACAGTTATATATTGATGGTTTCTTTCACGCCGACCCCCATCCGGGCAATTTATTTTATCTCAAAGATGGTCGCGTAGCGCTGCTAGATTGCGGCATGGTCGGTCGCCTCGACCCGCGCACCCAGCGTATTTTGACCGAGATGATATTAGCAATTGTGGATTTAGATGCTCAGCGGTGCGCTCAGTTAACGTTGCAACTCGCCGAATTTACTAAGTCTACCAGCGTGTCTCAGTTAGAGAATGACTACGATCGCATGTTGAGGAAGTACTACAATATCAATCTGGCTCAATTTAATTTCAGTCAGGCATTTTACGAGGTGCTGCAAGTCGCCCGCAATAATAAAATTCGCTTACCTGGAAATTTGGGATTGTATGCCAAAACTCTGGCGAATTTAGAGGGAGTGGCGCGCTCGTTTTACCCGGAAATCAACCTTTTGGATGAAGTTAAACCGTTGATTACAGATTTGTTTCGACGGCAATTAATTGGCAACGACCCGGTGCAAGCGCTGTTGAGAACGGCGCTTGATATTAAAAGTCTTTCCTTACAATCTCCCCGCCAGATTGAATTGCTTTTAGACCGGGTTACGTCGGAAACTTTAAAGTGGAATTTAACCCTAAAAGACCTGGATCTTGTACGCCGCACCGTCGATGTTGCGGCGAATCGACTTTCTTTTAGTATCGTGGTGGGTTCGCTGATTATTGGGGCAGCAATTATCTCGACACAAACCAGTCAGCTATCTATTTTAAGCAATGCTTTATTTGGGGTCGCGAGTTTTTTAGGGTTGTGGTTAATTATTAGTATTCTGCGTTCTGGGCGTCTCAGGTCTTAACCTCAGAACCCCGGTTTTTTCAAAAAACCGGGGTTCTTACCCATTGTAAGAATAAAGCTTTTATGGTATGTTTAGCCGATTCGCTGGATAAGATTTATTAATTTTTATTAAAGAGTTTATTTCTGCACAAGAAATGCACATTTAGGATCTACCTTTAAAGATTAACCCATCTCCCGACTGAAGTTGGAGGGATGCAAGGGGGCTGTTGGCATATTAAAGTGAAAATAAATGTTTTATGTCAAAAAATAACTATTATGCTTTTCCAAGTCTCAGTTTAGCTTCTATAGAGAAAGATATATTGCCATCGCCCAATCCACCCATGCCCCCAAATGAAGTATAAGATGAAACCTTTCCACCCTGAAGACTGCTTAATTTTAATCGTTGACGATGTGAGTCAAAATCTGCAAGTGATGGGCAAGATGCTTACGCAGGCAGGGTACGAAACTACCTTTGCCACTAGCGGAGAGCAAGCTTTAGAGCGGGTTAAGACTGCCCACCCCGACCTGATTTTACTCGACTTGATGATGCCAGGGATGAACGGGCTAGCAGTTTGCAAAAAGTTAAAAACCGACCCAGATTTTTACCAGATTCCGATTATTTTTCTGACGGCAAGCAACGAAATAGACAATTTGCTGGAAGCTTTTAAAACAGGCGCGGCAGACTACATCACTAAACCGTTTCGTCCGGAAGAAGTTCTGATCAGAATTGAAACTCAACTGACTAACCAAAGGTTGAAAAAACAAATAGAAGAGCAAAATCAACAACTCCAAGCAGAAATTAAGGCGCACCGCCGCACGGAAGAAAAATTGCAAGAGGCAAAAGAAGCAGCGGAAGCAGCTAACCGCTTTAAAAGTGCATTTTTGGCTAATATGAGTCACGAATTGCGGACTCCCCTTAACGCGATTTTTGGCTTTACCCAACTGATGCAGAACGGTTCTAACCTGACATCGGAACAACAAAAAAATTTGAATATTATCCGTAGGAGTGGAGAACACTTACTCAATTTAATCAACGACATTTTAAATTTATCCAAAATTGAAGCGGGACGGATAACGGTTAACAATACTGACTTCAATTTGTCAAATATGCTGTGGGAAATAGAAGAGATGTTCCGACTCAGAGCTATTGAAAAAGGGTTGGATTTAGATTTTGTGATGTCTCCCAATCTTCCCCAGTTGATTGTGAGCGATCGCTTAAAACTCCGTCAAGTCTTAATTAACTTAATCGGCAATGCAATTAAGTTTACTAAATCGGGAAGTGTCATCCTACGAGCATCAGTAGTCAGTAGCAAAGAATCATTGACAATTGACCAAGAAGACACGGGGACGTGGAGACAAGGAGACGCGGAGAGTCTTCAAATTCAAACATCACCGCTCTCCCTTGTCACCGCGTCACCCCCTCCTCTTCAAAGCAGACAACTGACGCTTCAATTTGAAGTTTCCGATACAGGCGTGGGAATTTATCCGGAAGAAATCAATAAAATTTTCCAACCATTTGTGCAAAGCAAAGCGGGGATTGACGCTGCGGAAGGAACGGGTTTAGGATTAACAATTAGCCAGAGATACATCGAACTTTTAGGCGGCAATCTGACTGTAAATTCTCAAGTAAATGTGGGAACAACTTTTAAATTCCAAATCCCCGTCACCCCAATTGAAACCGTAAACAATGAATGTAAATTGCCGCTTAATCGCGTTATTGCCCTCGCACCCAACCAACGCCGTTACCGAATTTTAGTCGTAGACGATAAATTGAGTAACCGCGAACTATTGCTCCAAATGCTTTCCCAAGTGGGGTTTGAGGTTCGAGTCGCAGAAAATGGTCGAGAAGCGATTGAAATTTGGGAAAAATTTGAGCCGCATTTGATTTTTATGGATATGCTGATGCCGGTGATGAATGGCTACGAAACCACCAAAGAAATTAAAGCAACTTTAAAAGGTCAAGCCACAGTTATTATCGCCATAACTGCTAGTGTATTTGAGGAACAAAAACCAGATATATTGTCGGCTGGTTGCGATGATATCATCCACAAACCTTTTGTAGATTGGGTAATATTTGACAAAATAATACAATATTTAGGGGTGCGTTTTCTTTACGAACAAAGCGGAACGGATAAATCCACCGGGGGTGACTCCACTCTAAATTTATCGGCTATGCAAAACCTACCAGACTCATGGCTGACCGAGTTAGAAACATCGGCTTTAGCTTTGGACGATCAAAGGATCTATCGGGTGATTGCCCAAATTGAGAACCAAGAAACCGAGTTAGCAAAGGTGCTGATAAGTTATACAGAAAACTTTCAATATGACAAAATATTGGAAGCGATCGCTAAAATTAAACCCGTCCAAACTCAAGAATAAAAGTCATTATAGCATTTTTATTTTATAGGTGAATAAAGCTTTTAATAAACTGCCACTGCGAACCGTCTTCATTGTCCCCTTTGTGGTGCAACTAATTGGCACCGTGGGGTTGGTGGGGTATCTCGCGTTTAAAAATGGGCAACAAGACGTCAACGAACTGGCTTTAAAATTACGGCAGGAAATAAGCGATCGCATCGCTCACCAACTCGACGATTTTCTATCCATCCCTCATCAAATTAATCAAATTAATTCGAGTGCGATCGAGTTAGGACTGTTGAACACCTCTGACTTTGAAAGCACGGGGCGCTACTTTTGGAAACAAATGCAAGTGTTTGATGTCGGCTATATTTCCTTTGGCAATACGCAAGGCGAATTTATCGGAGTTGAACGCCTAGAAAATGGTAGCTTGTTAATCAATCAAGTTTCTCGATCTAAACCTGGTAAACTTTACATTTACGCCACAGATAACCAGGGAAATCGCACTAAAATTCTAGGAGTTAAAGACTGGGAACCGCGCAAAGAAGCTTGGTATACCGATGCGGTAAAGGCGGGTAAACCTATCTGGAGTCAAATTTATCAATGGCAAGATCAGCCGGATGTAATCTCTATTTCTGCTAGCTATCCCATCTATAACAAAACGAAAAAAATTAGCGGCGTTCTTAGCATTGACCATCTTCTTTCTCAGATGAGTAATTTTATTGCTCGTATAAAAGTGAGTCGATCGGGAAAGACTTTTATCTTAGAACGTAACGGCTTTCTGGTAGCCAATTCCACAGGGGAACGACCGTTTAGAGTAGTTAACGGCAAAGCAAAGAGAATCAAGGCAATCGATAGTAAAGATGCTTTAATTCGATTGACGACTCAGTATTTAACAGACCATTTTGGTAACCTGAGTAAAATTGATAGAAACCAAAAGCTGGATTTTAAAATTGATTCTGAGCGCCAATTTATCCATGTCACGCCTTGGCGAGATCGGTTAGGTTTGGATTGGCTAATTGTGGTGGTTGTTCCCGAATCAGACTTTATGGAGAAAATTAATGCTAATAATCACACCACGATTGTGCTGTGTATTGCGGCTACATTAGGGTCAATTATTATTGGCATTATTACCGCTAATTGGGTGACAAAACCGATTATACGCCTCAACAATGCAGCGAAAGAAATTGCAATCGGTCAGTGGGATAACCACGTACATATCAACCGGGCAGATGAATTAGGCGAGTTAGCCACATCCTTTAATCAGATGGCAGATCAAATCAAAGCCATATTTCAATCACTCAGGAAAAGCGAAGCAAGATTAGCCAAATTTTTCGAGAGCATTCCCGTAGGAATATCAATTCATAATGACAGCGGTCGCATCGAGGGGATAAATCGAGCCGGAATTGAAATTATTGGTCGAGACATCACTGAGATATTTGCCGAAGATATATCTTCAAACTACCAAGTTTACATTGCTGGCAACGACCAACTTTATCCCATCGAACAATTGCCAAACTTACGCGCTTTAAAAGGAGAAACTGTCTTTACAGAAGATATCGAAATTCATCGAACCGATGGCAAGATTATTCCTTTAGAAGTGCGTAGCATTCCCGTATTCGATGAATCGGGTAATGTTATTTACGCGATTACTACATTTTCTGATATCAGCGATCGCCAGCAAATCGAACAGTTACGGAAAAACTACGAACGCGAGTTAGAACGTGAGGTGAGCGAGCGCACCAAAGCACTACAAAAGAGCGAAGATAGATTTCGACGTTCCTTTGAGGATGCAGCAATTGGAGTTGCATTAGTCGCCCTCGATGGACACTGGCAAAAGGTCAATCCCTCGTTTTGCCAAATGTTGGGCTACAGCGAAGCAGAATTACTTTCTTTAAAGTTCCAGGATATCACCTATCCCGATGATTTAGAGACAGACTTGGAACACTTGCGGCAAATGCTGGCGGGGGAAATTCGCACCTACCAAAGGGAAAAGCGATATTTCCACAAACAAGGTCATGTTGTCTGGGTTTCTTTATCTGTATCCTTGGTGCGGGATGAGGAAGAAGAACCCCTATATTTTATTGCCCAAATTCAAGATATTAGCTCGCGCAAAGTTTTAGAACGAGAAATCGCGCTGAGAGAAGCGCAACTCAATGCTTTCTTTGCCGCTGCTCCTATCGGAATGCTGATCCGAGATCGGCAATTGCGGTGCGTTCAAATTAATCAAGTGATGGCAGATATTAACGGACTACCCGTCGCCGCGCATATTGGTAAAACAATGGGCGAGATTCTGCCGGATTTGGCTGCTGTAGTAGAACCAATACATCAACAGGTACTCGATACAGGCGTTGCGATTATCAACCAAGAAATGAGCGGTGAAATTCCCAGTCAACCGGGTATTTTGCGTCACTGGTTAGTGTCTTCTTTCCCGATTTTCGACCCAGACGGAAAGGCGTCTTATCTGGGAGTTGTTGTGGTGGAAATAAGCGATCGCAAGCAAATCGAAGCCAAACTGCAACAAGCCCAAAGGATTGCCCACATCGGCAGTTGGGAGTACGATGTCGCCACCGAAACAACGACTTGGAGTGAAGAACTTTATCGCATTCACGGGCTTGAACCAAGTAAAATTGCACCTCAAGCAGGTGAATTAATCAATTATATTCATCCTGAAGATCGGGAAACTTATCTCAAACTGATCGAGGAGAAAGTCATTGCCGGACAACCTTTTGAGGCAGATATACGCATTATCCGCCCAGATGGTTCAATCCGTTACGTCGAAACGAGAGGGGAACCTGTCTTCAATAACCAAGGGGAGATAGTTCGTCTGTTTGGTACTACCTTGGATATTAGCGAACGGCAAGCCGCGCTGCGCGAACGCAAACAAGCACAAATAACTCTGCAAAACCATTTAGCAGTGATCGAAGCCGCTACAGAAGGCATTGCTATTCTGAATCAAAATAGTGAATACACCTATCTCAATAAAGCCCATGCCACTATATTTGGCTACAGTGACGCTAGCGAACTAATTGGCAAAACTTGGACAGAACTCTACTATCCGGAAGAAATTAGTCGATTTGAGCGCGATGTTTTTCCCATCCTGTTGGAACAGAAGTGTTGGCAAGGAGAAGCCACTGCTAAAAAAAAGGATGGTACTACATTCGCCGAGGAAGTTTCTCTCACCTTGGTGGAAGGAGGGGGATTGATCTGTGTCTGTCGCGATATTAGCGACAAAAAACGCGCCGAAGCAGCCTTGCAACAACGTCAAAATCAACTGCAAAACCTGGCAGCAGCTACACCAGGATTGATGTTCTCGGCGGTAATGCATCCAGACAATTCTTTTGAATGTGAATATATCAATCGAGCGGTTGAGGAAATTCACGAGGTTACCGCCGAGCAAGTTCTTGAAGATGCAGCAATCCTCTTTGCTCAAATCCATCCAGACGATCGATCTGCTTATGATATTGCGCTCGCGCGCAATGTCAAGACTTTAGACAGGTTCCAGCATGAGTGGCGCATTATCACCCCCTCTGGAAAAATCAAGTGGTTGCAAGCAAACTCTCAACCCGAACGACGAGAAAACGGCGATATTTGTTGGCACGGGATTGTGATGGATATTAGCTCGCGCAAACTTGCAGAAGCCGAACTAGCTCAAGCCAAAGAAAAAGCCGAAGCCGCCAATCGTGCCAAAAGCGAATTCCTGGCAAACATGAGTCACGAAATTCGCACCCCGATGAATGCGATTCTCGGTTTTAGCCATTTGCTACAAGACTTAGTAACAGAGGCGCAGTCGCGTTTTTATTTAAATGCAATTTCTGCTAGCGGTAAAACTTTACTTGCCCTAATTAACGATATCCTCGACCTCTCCAAAATCGAATCAGGAAAACTGCAACTGCGCTACGAACCGCTTAATTTGCAAGTTTTAATTAACGAAATAGTGTATATTTTTTCCCAAAAAGCCGCCGAAAAAAATCTGGCTATCCTCACCGAGATCGCTCCGACTTTACCCCCCAGCATCATTTTCGATGAAGTTCGCCTGCGCCAAATCCTGTTTAACGTTGTTGGTAACGCCCTCAAATTCACCGAAACTGGCTATGTAAGCATTACCCTTAAAAGCCAAACAATCGAAAATCTGCATTCCCAGGCAGGAGCCTGGGAACGAGGCAATCTGCATTCCCAGGCAGGAGCCTGGGAACGAGGCAATCTGCATTCCCAGGCAGGAGTCTGGGAACGAGGCAATCTGCATTCCCAGGCAGGAGCCTGGGAACGAGGCAAAATCCAACTAGAACTCCTCATCGAAGATACGGGAATTGGCATTGCTCCCGAACAACAGGAACGGATTTTTGATGCCTTTATTCAAGCCGAAGGACAAAGCGATCGCAAATACGGCGGGACGGGATTAGGACTCGCCATCACCAAGCGCCTCACAGAAATGATGGGCGGAACCGTTCAATTACAAAGCGAATTAGGTAAAGGTAGCACCTTCCGCTTCATTTTCCCAGACATAAGTTGCGCTGCTTCACCTTGCAATCCATCCGCCCAACCCGAATTAGATTGCAACCTAAATCAATTTCCAACAATGACAATTTTAGTAGTAGATGATGTCCCATCCAACCGCGACTTAATCCAAGGCTATTTTGCCGGAACAAAACACGCACTCTTGATGGCAAAAGATGGAATAGAAGCGATTGAAATAGCGCAACATTACCATCCCGATTTGATTCTTCTAGACTTGCGAATGCCGAATTTAGATGGTTATCAAACCGCACTTTCTCTTAAAAACAATCCTCAAACCCAGTCAATTCCGATTATTATCGTTACCGCTGCCTTTGAACAAGAGCAACAGGTGAGTTCTTTATGCCAAGGATTCTTACGCAAACCCGTCACCCGCTATCAATTAGTTTCCCAGTTCAAAAACCTTTTCCCTCAAGAGTCAGCGCTATCAAACGATAAGATAACTGATGTCCCCTCAACCTCCCCATCCTCACATTCAGAAACAATAAAAAACCTACCAGAACTCCTAGAAAAACTCCGCCAAGAAGAAACACAATGGCAGTCGCTTCGCCAGTCCTTAATTACGCGAGATATTCGTAAATTTATCCAACGCTTGCACGAGTGGGGAACCGAACACCAATGTTCTTTATTACTCGAATATTCCCAAACCCTGCAAACAGCATTAGAAACTTTTGAAATCGAACGCCTCTACAAAGCAATAGATGAATTTCCCCAAATTAAACAAACATTGGAGCAATTTTAGATTTTAGATTTCAGATTTCAGAATGTAGGGTGCTCTCTTACGAGAGTACGGCACCATCAACACTACGAACGTATACAGCGGATTGCTTTCTTAGTGAGGTACAGCCCAAGGGCTTCGTTTGTCAAGCGCGCAGTATTAATGCTGCCCGCACACTGCTGTCAAAGGTGTACCTCATACGGGTGCAATCCGCTGTAAACCCCCCGTCTTTATCCAATATCAATGCCGCCGGACATTAGAGCGGATTTTCGATTGAATTAAATCTGCAATCTGAAATCTGCAATCTGAAATTCTTACTTGTGTCGAATATAGTCGTAAATCCCCACATATTGAAGCCCCGGATTGTTCCAAGAGTAGTCATACTCCATCCCCTGATCGATCAGTTGGCGGAAGTCTTTGGGATTGCGATACCACAAACTAATTGCCCGATCCATTGCCGATTCAATCGCCTGATTATCTGTCTGATAAAATACATAACCATTGCGTTCTTTAGGCTTCTTATCAGCGTCATAGTCCCGGTCGAAAACCGTATTCACAAGACCGCCAACTCCCCGCACAATTGGCACGGTTCCGTATTTCAAACCAATCATTTGCGTTAACCCGCAAGGTTCGTAATTGCTGGGGACGATAATCATATCGGCTCCGGCATAAATTAAGTGGGATAATTCTTCATTAAAGCCCAGCTCTATATGAACGTCCGGGTTATCGTTCAAGTGGTCTTTTTCATGGCGGTACCAAGAATTAATACCCGGTTCTGTAGCCGAGCCTAACAAAACAAACTGCGCTTTTTTACCAAGGGCGTAATAAATAGCGTGATGCACCAGATGCACGCCTTTTTGATCGTCCAAACGACCGATATAGCAAATAATTGGCTTATCGCTATTACCCAGCCAGAGACGCTCCCTTAAAGCTTTCTTGTTCAGCATTTTCCCCTTCAAATTATCCGCACCATAGGGATGGGGAATGTACGAGTCTACTTCCGGATTCCACACATTATAATCGATGCCGTTGAGAACGCCGCCAAACTTATTTTGGTGGATTTCCAAGGTTGGCTGCAACCCACAGCCAATTCCTGAAAAACGAGCTTCCCAGGCATGGTGGGGCGAAACCGTGTTGACAAAATTCGAGTAAACAATTCCGCCTTTCATAAAGTTAATCGCGGTTTTGTCATTGTTATCCAAAAGGCGGCTTTCGTCGTAGTAGTATGCCTCGTTATTCAACCCGGTTGCGTGGAGAACGTTTGCACCTGCAATTCCCTGGTGTTTAAAGTTGTGAATCGTGTAACATACCCGTTGATTCGCCATGCCGTGATATTGATAAATCTCGTAAAGCATGACTGGAACTAAACCAGTTTGCCAGTCGTGACAGTGAATCACATCGGGACGCTTGTTTGTTTTGAGCAGAAATTCCAAAGCCGCCTTGCTAAAAAAAGCAAAGCGCATGTGTTCGTCCAAGCAACCGTAATAACAACCCCGATTGAAGAAATTATCGCTAGAGCGGGGTTCGATAAAAAAGCATAACAGTCCGTGTACCCAGCCGCAATAGACATCGCAGCGAATCGCCCCGTTAAACCAAGGTACTTCTAAATCGCGATAGGCTTCGTGGAGTCCCCAAATATGGTCGTACCTCATGCAATCGTACTTTGGTAGAATAATCTCTACCCCATGTCCCCGAACCTGTAACTCCCGACTCAGTCCAAAAACAACATCGCCCAACCCTCCAGCTTTAATAACTGGAGCGCATTCAGACGCAATTTGTACGATGTACATTGTGACCCCTCACCGATTAGTATCCTCATCTTTAAAAAAGATTACAATTTTCTGGCAAAGATGAGAAACACCCCAGCGGCTTTATTTTGTTGTTGGGCTTTTAGGCAAATCCTGGAGCATTAGCCATTAGCCATTAGCCATTAGCATAAAAATTGCACATCTACCGCCCCATATTCCGCTTCATTTGGTCTAACTCTTCCTGCGCTTCCCAGCGTTTAAATTTGTCTTCCAAAGAGTCTGGCCCGGTGAAAGGTTTATAATTACCCTTGTTCCAACCTGCTGTTTCCCCGCTTTGCTCGGTTTTAGGGTTGGATCGCGCTGCGGCAACTTCAGCGGCTTTAGTGCGTACTTCCTGCCGCCTTTGCTGTATTTGATTTTGCAATTCTTTTGCTTTTTGGATTCGCGCTTTAATCCCTTGCATCTGTCCCCAAAGCTGGTTACCTTTCCGCAGTAAAGTTGCTTCGTACTCTTCGGCAGGTTTAACCAAATCCATTCTATTAGCTGCTTTGGCTTTCTCTATCCGGATATGCCAGCGCTGGATTTCTTGAGCGGTAGAGAGAATTTCATCTTGTAACTTTTTCTCTTGCAACTGTGAATCTGCAATCAGTCGCAGGGTGCCTTCTTCTTGTTCCCGCAGCTGTTCTTCTAGCGCTTGTAATTCTAGATGCGGGTTCTTCCGCATAAATTCTTCCAAGCGTGTCTCTAAAAATCGGCTGAAATCTTCAAATAAACCCACGGTTTTCAACTCCCCTGCTGGTCGTTAGCGTTCCCAACATGCTGGCTCACTTTCATCATAGGTCAAGCGATCGCGTCGTAGCCGGAATTTCCCTTCCACCGCGCGAACACTTGACTATTTCCCTCTTTTATGCTTCCCAGACTCGATTAGAACTCTTGTCCTGAGTAAATCGAGCGCACTTCGCCGTTGCGGCGGATAACTGCTTCCCCGTTGGTGATTTCCACCAAACTCCATCCGCTAGAGCTAATGCTTTCGCCCACACTCACCCGGCGCGTCACGCCGTTGACTTCAAACAGGGCGGCATCTTTAGAGCTATCCTCTGCTTTGAACACCCCCCTGAGAACGTGCCGAATAGCAGGTTGAGGCGCAGCTGCCTGGGTAGACTCGGCTCGCCTTGTTGGTTGTACTGCAGAAGGAGTTGCTGCACTGGTAGAAGCCGGTGCTGGCACGGCGGCTGGCGCTGCTACCGTCGCTCTCGGGGATGGGGATGGGGCGGGGGCGGCAGGCGCTGCTACCGTCGCTCTCGGGGATGGGGATGGGGCGGGGGCGGGACGCCACGCGGCTATCGAGGGTCTGGGGGATGGTGCGGGGGCGGGACGCGAGGCTACCGTTGACCGTGGGACGGGGTCTGGCATGGGGGAACGGGAGGTAACCATTTCCTGGGGCAATGGTGGCCCTAGTTTTACCCCAAGTGCCTTTGGTTGAGGGCCTTGGACTGGGATGGCGGGACGGGAGGTTTTGATCTCCGGTCGAGACATGGGGGATGGGGCGGCTGGGCGAGGCTTTGGTGCTGGGGTAGCTTGGGGAGATGGCGCTGGGGCAGCAACGGGAGTCCTTGGTGCCAGGTTCGCACCAGCGGCGGTCACTGGGGCAGCAACGCGAGTCCTTGGTGCCAGGTTCGCACCAGCGGCGGTCACTGGGGCAGCAACGCGCGCCCGCGCAGCGTTAGCACCAGAGGCAGCCCCTGGGGCAGCCGGACGATTCCTTGGTGCTGGACTAGGTTGGGGGGATGGCGCTGGCTGTACAACAGTAGGATCGATGTAGACAGTCTGGACTCGTGGCGCAGATGGGATGTAAAATCGCTGAACGCTTTGGGGGCGATCGGACAAGGCTGGCAGCGTTCCGGGAAAGGGAACCGGAATTTGAGCGTTAGCGACTTGCGGTGCGGCTTGGGGGGCGGCTTCTGGTTGAGGCGCTGCTGATTGTTGGTCGAACCTGTCGAGCGATCGCTGCATATAATCCATAAACTGGCTATCTGCGGGCGATACTGTTTTCTGCGCCACTGACTTTGACGGCGCGTCAGTCCCAAGCAACCCATTTAACCTACCAGAACTTGCCAGCCACAACAGCAAGGTAATTCCCAAGGAAGTACAAGCCGCAACCAATAGCAATTTTTCAAACGAATTACCCGATTTTTCCGGTTTTTCGGCTTTTTCAGGCGCGGGCGGTTCTGCTTCTAGTGGACGCGCCTGCATCGTCGGTGGCATGTTGATTCTAGGCACCGCAATCTGCTGCATCGTCACATATTCTGGTTCGGCGGGTTCGCTTCTGAGTTCGCCGCCACTTTTGAGCATCGTGTCAACTTCTGCAAATACATCATCCATTAAGCGGTCGGCGGCGGCGTCCATCGACCAAGGTTGGCTCTTCATATCTTCGCTCAACGGCTTGAGGGCAACTCGGCTATTCCTCACATCTAAAGACATATATTGCTCGCTTTTCAAAGTTGCTGCATCTAATTTAGGACTACTTTTGCGATTCTGAACCCGGTTGCAACTGGTGATACAAAACTTAAGCTAGAACCCAATTGCAACGATCAGGTTCTAGCTTATGATAATTCGCCCAGCTAAGGAAGCCAGCCAATTTAGACGAAGGCAGCGGATTCGTTGGCGCTAGGCTGACGGGAACGCATTTCCAAATACACTATCAATGCATTCACATCTGCCGGATTCACCCCTCCTATCCGCGCTGCTTGACCAATTGTCAGCGGTCTTACCTTGGCCAGTTTTTCGCGGGATTCCTTCGACAGGGTGGAAATTGACGCATAATCCAGGTCTGGCGACAGTTTGCGATGTTCCTGACGCGCAATTAAATCGATTTGCTGTTGCTGGCGATGGATATAGCCAGAATATTTAATATCGATTTCTGCGCCTTCTTTTTCTACCCGGTCGAGGTCGGGGTTGCCCAAACCGTATCGGTCTAAATCGATATAGTGGAAACCGGGACGGCGCAATAGTTCTGCCAGGGTAATCGAACCTTTGATTGCTTGCTGGGTGTTTTGCGCGATCGCCACTCCCACTTCATCATGTTCTTTCACCCGCATCTGTTGCAACCGCTGTTTCTCCGCTGCAATATTCGCCTGTTTCCGGCTATACATTTCCCACCGTCGGTCATCAATTAACCCAATTTCCCGCCCCAATGGCGTTAGCCTCTGGTCTGCATTATCCGACCGCAATAACAACCGATACTCCGACCTCGAAGTCAGCATCCGGTAAGGTTCGCGCAAATCTTTCGTACACAGGTCATCTACCAGCGTCCCGATGTAACTTTCTTCACGGG
Organism: Microseira wollei NIES-4236; assembly: GCF_020521235.1. Lineage (GTDB taxonomy): Bacteria > Cyanobacteriota > Cyanobacteriia > Cyanobacteriales > Aerosakkonemataceae > Microseira > Microseira wollei. The sequence goes on from NZ_BLAY01000049.1 coordinate 34,689, forward strand.
CAAAGATTACCATTTCCTGTCCGCGAACAAACCGCGCCGCATTAATTCCGGCTACGATTCCCTGTGCCGCAGCTTCTTCGTATCCAGTAGTACCGTTAATTTGCCCCCCACAGAACAACCCTTCAACTTTCTTAGTCATCATTGTGGGATAGCACTGAGTCGCGGGTAAATAATCATACTCAACCGCATAAGCCGGACGCAGCATGACGCAGTTTTCCATACCGGGAAGACTCCGCAGCAAAAGCAACTGCAAGTTTTCTGGCAATCCGGTAGAAAACCCTTGGATATACAATTCCGGAATATCCCGACCTTCTGGTTCGATAAAAATTTGGTGGCTTTCCTTATCGGTAAAGCGGACAATTTTATCTTCAATGCTGGGACAATAACGCGGACCTTTCGCATCCACCCAGCCGCCGTATACTGGCGACAAGTGCAAATTTTCCCGAATTAGGCGGTGAGTTTCTGCGGTAGTGCGGGTGAGATAGCAGCACATTTGTTCCCTTTCCACCCAAACTTCGGGGTCGAAACTGAACCAGCGCACCTCTGCATCCCCTGGTTGGGGTTCCATCTTACTGTAATCTACAGACCGCTTATCCACCCGCGCCGGAGTTCCCGTCTTCAAGCGTCCAGTTTCAAAACCCAGCCGATTTAAAGTATCCGTCAAACCAACAGCAGCGAATTCCCCCGCACGTCCAGCGGACATGGATTTATTCCCCACCCAAATACGACCGCCCAAAAACGTGCCAGTTGTCAGAATTACAGCCTTGCAGCCAAACGCCACACCAAAATAAGTTTCGACGCCGATAATCTCATCATTCGCACCCAGCACCAAATCGGTCACCATGCTTTCGCGGATGCTGAGATTTTCCTGATTTTCGACAATTCCCTTCATTACAGCGGCGTATTCGCGCTTATCCGTCTGCGCGCGCAACGCCCAAACCGCAGGCCCTCTGGAAGAGTTTAAAATCCGCTTTTGTAGATAGGTGCGGTCAGCCATTTTGCCGATTTCCCCACCCAGGGCATCGACCTCGTGGGTCAATTGCGACTTCGCTGGGCCACCCACCGCCGGGTTACAAGGTTGCCAAGCAATTTTATCCAGATTTAGTGTCAGCAGCAGGGTACGACAACCGAGTCGTGCAGTCGCGAGTGCGGCTTCGCAGCCAGAGTGACCTGCACCTACTACGATGACATCAAATTCGTCTTGGAATTCTACTGAAGTGTGCATGGTCGTGGGTTAGGGCAAGATGCAGCAAGGACTCTTGATAATTTTAGCGGTTAGGCTGCAATCAGCGGCTTTGCTTTCTCAGGGACGGATTGCCAAAAATCCAGGAAATTGCTATTACTCTCTTTAAATATGTTAGGTAAATTGTAATTTTTTCATTAAGATCTATAGATAGGGTAGCCATAATACTGGGAAACAGTATAACATATAATCAAATAGAGCTTAAGCTCTCTTTACAATTGATTGCAGTCTCTAATGAGTTGATTAGGGTTGATTTTAAAACTGCGATAAGCTAGTGTGCATCTACAATTGATAGTTGGGATACGCAACAGGTAACACAAAGGAATTTAGGATGATTTTCTCTTGTTTACCCAGATAAAATTTAAATGCGTAAAGCTTATTAACAGGATAGTTGGACAAATGATAAAAATACTAAAAGTGGGGGATATGTCATTCACTCCCTTCAGTAACAAAGAAGACATTAAATTTTTGAATGACAAAGGCATTAGCGTCATCGATAATCTAGATTGCGATCTGTTTGTTGCTTCTAAAAGTTATGCGCTAAGTCGGATTAGATACAGGTTTGGCTCCAAGAAAAAATACCTTGTGTGGACAAGCGAACCCAGGAAAGATCCCAACTTTAAAAATAAAATTGATGGATTCTTCTGGATTCCAGAAATCCATATCATGAACGCCTATACCGGAGACATATATTTAAATAATTATACCTTTCCATTTACAGACGACTTTTTCAAAAACTACTGGGAAATTGACGAGTTAGAGCTTTTAAATGAAGATAACTTTCCCAACTTCAAGCACAAAAAAGTAGCAGCGATGATGGTTTATAGAAACGCTCAAAAAAAATGGAGCTTTAAAAAAGAAGGTAGGGAACTCGATTTATGCTATTTGAGAACTCAAATAGCATTAGAAGGTTATAAACAAAATAAAGTAGATGTTTACGGTCAGGACTGGCCAAAAGGTATATCAATAGAAAACTCTAGGGGGGGAGATTGGCAACAAGCAAAAGCTAAAGTAATGCGAAATTATCATTTTAATCTGTGTTTTGAAAATACTAATTCAGACTATTATTGCAGTGAAAAAATATGGGATAGCATTCGATATGGATGCTTGCCGATATACTATGGTGAGGGAAATAAAATATACGAAGATTTCCCAAAAAATAGCTTTTTAGACTATTGCGATTTTAAGAGTCCCGAAAAGCTTTTTAAGTATATTGATGCAATGGATGTTAAGGAATTTCGGGAGCGGATGAATATTTGTATCAGCGTATTTAATCAAGTTAGAAAGAAAGTAAAACTTTCTAATCATTATAAAAATAGTAAAAAAAATTGAATATATCATGAAAAAAAAACACAATCAGGAGTTAAAAATGGCACAACAAATATCAAAAAATTTTTGTTTTGCAACATTAGCCGTGGGTCAAACATACCGAAATATAGCTTTGCTATTGGCGAAAGATATAGAAAAATATTCGCCCAAAACGCCTTTTTTAGTTTTAACAGACAATCCCAAAAGTTTTAGAGGTCAAACGAATGTTATTGCTGTTAAACATCGACAGTATTTTTATTGTGACAACGATAAAAAGTTTCTGATTGAAAAAGCATTATCTATGTTTGAATCTTGCATATGTATTGATGCAGATATGCGGATATTAGCGCCAATTCCGGAAGACTTAAAATGGTTACCAGGAATAACAGCCAGAAGTTGTGCCAGTCTGGTGAAACACAATCAAATAATGATTAACAAGGGTGAAATACCTAGACCAAGTAAGGTTAGAGACTTTGATTACATTAAAAAGATGGCGCAAAAACTGGATTTAAATATAGAAAATGAAGATATCACTTTTATCTATGAAAACTTGTTTGTAGTCACGAAAGATTCTGGGAAAGAAGTTGAGTTTCTCAAACTATGTGAAATGATTTCACGTTATTTTGATGTTCATGGAGTCTACATAGGGGTTGGCAGTGCAATGGGATTAGCCGCTGCTAAAGTAGGGCTACCAGTAAGACACGATGTTATGCCAGGGGTTTGTTATTTTGATGACAGAATAGAACAAGTAAAAATCTCCAAGGGTCAAGCAGATCCGCAGGAAACTTTAATCTACTTTAAACAGTTAAAAGCACTCAAAAATCCCAAACGCTCAGCTGTAGAAAAACTGGCAACTAAGCTGTTCAGTAAACTCGATCAATTCTATCGTGCAGGCAAGATCAAGATTGATACGTTGAAAAACGTACAATTTTATCAAGATTGAAAAAGTATGCAGCGGCGGAGCCAAAAAGCCTTTAAAAACAGCGATCGCATCCTCAATCAGCGGGAAATTCTCCAAATTGAGTATATTTAAGAATGAGCCATCATCGAAGCCTCTGTTTCCCGTCGATCGGAATCCTCTGCGGACTGTTCTAAATTTGTAGCAATCTCTATCGCAGTTTCTCGATCATCGGTTTTATCGCCATTATTTTGCAGATGATCTAACGTATCGACAAAATCTCTAATCCCCTGGAATTTACGATAAACAGAAGCGAAGCGCACGTAAGCCACTTCAGAAAGAGATTGCAGCTTCTCAAGTACAATTTCCCCAATTTCATTGCTGGTAACTTCGCGCAAAGCGCGTTGCTGGAGAAGTGATTCAACCTCATCTACAATCGCTGCGAGTCGCATTTGCCCAATTCCGGTTTTTTCACAAGCTCGCACAATACCGCGCAGCAATTTAGAGCGGTCAAAAGATTCTCGCCTCCCATCCCGCTTCACAACAGTTATGGACACAAATTCAATTCGCTCGTAAGTCGTAAAGCGATGCTTGCACTGTAAACATTCTCTTCGGCGGCGGATACTTTGTCCCGCTTCTGCGGAACGGGATTCGAGGACGCGATTTTCTGGATGCTGGCAGAAAGGACACTTCATGGTGTCAAAATCCTTGTGAGTCAGTATTCAGCCAAGTCTAGTCAATAGTCATTAGTTACCTATTGCCAATCAACAATTGACTCTCGACCCAAGACTAAGGACTATTGACTTTTTAGCTAAAAAAGCGAAAGCCAACTGTTACCTTTTTATCTGGTCAACCAGCGATTCTCCTTCGGGAGAGGCGCGATCTCGCCAAATAGGTTACAGCGGCTTTTGCTATTGAACGGTTGCACGCAGCAACAGAGAAGATCAAATAGGACTTACGCACCAAGATCTTAGAAACCGGGTTTGTTGCTGCGATCTCTGATTGCCAAACCGACGATTTTTCATAGAAACCCGGTTTCTTTGCCTACGCAGCAACAGAGAAGATCAAATTTGCTAGTTACTTCTCGATGCGAGGGGGTTCGCGGAAGGCAATAGCAAAGAAAAGAACACCCAGCGTTAACGCTAGGATCAAAATGTAAGCAAAGCTTTCCATATCAAAAATTCCTGACTATCCAGCCAACTATCAGTCTACCAAGGAGAAAGCAAGGTCTAACAAAATGACCGAGTAAATTTCTACCAAAGTCATCTTCAGACCTTGCTTTGCCAGATTACAACCTTTGGTTAAATAGGTTCCTTGCGGCGGGTGGTCTTGTCACCCAATTTCTGGAAGAAGCCCCATTCGACTTGTTCTTCCGACAGTTCTGGGTCGATACCGGCAAACACATCGCGGAACAGAGTCCGAGAACCGTGCCAAATATGACCGAAGAAGAACAACAAGGCGAAGCAAGCATGTCCGAAGGTGAACCAACCGCGAGTGCTGGTACGGAATACCCCGTCAGACCCTAAGGTTTCCCGGTCAAACTCAATGATTTCTCCCAATTGAGCTTTACGAGCATACTTCTTCACATCTGCCGGGTCGGTGAAGGTTTGACCGTCGAGAGAGCCACCGTAGAAGCTAACCTTGACGCCAGTTTGCTCGAAGCTGTACCTAGATTCTGCCCGACGGAAGGGAAGGTCAGCGCGAACAATTCCATCGCTATCGGTCAGGATAACCGGGAAGGTTTCAAAGAAGTTGGGCATCCGGCGCACGGTCAATTCCCGACCTTCGCCATCGGTGAACACCGCGTGACCCAGCCATCCTTGTGGAATGCCGTCCCCATTGTTCATCGGTCCGACGCGGAACAGACCGCCTTTAGCAGGGCTGTTGCCTACATAGTCATAGAATGCCAGTTTTTCTGGAATTGCCGACCAAGCTTCCGAAAGGCTGGCACCTTCATCCAGACTTGCTTGGACGCGGCGGTTAATTTCTTGTTTGAAATAACCTTGGTCCCATTGATAGCGGGTGGGGCCAAACAGTTCGATGGGGGTAGCAGCATTGCCGTACCACATCGTACCGGCAACTACGAAAGCGGCGAAAAATACCGCAGCGATACTGCTAGAAAGTACGGTTTCGATATTCCCCATCCGCAGCGCTTTGTAGAGGCGTTCCGGTGGGCGAACGGTCAAGTGGAATAAGCCAGCAATGATGCCAACGATACCCGCAGCAATGTGGTGAGCGACGATGCCACCGGGGTTGAAGGGGTTAAAGCCAGCAGGTCCCCATTCCGGTGCTACAGGTTGGACGTGACCCGTCAACCCATAGGGGTCGGAAATCCACATCCCAGGACCGAACAAGCCGGTTTGGTGGAATGCCCCGAAACCAAAGCAGAGAAGACCAGATAAGAACAAGTGAATGCCAAACATCTTTGGCAAGTCCAGCGCCGGTTCGCCGGTGCGGGGGTCTCTGAAGAGTTCCAGATCCCAGTAAACCCAGTGCCATACGGCTGCTAGGAACAGCAAACCGGAAAGGGCGATGTGAGCGGCGGCAACGCCTTCAAACGACCAGTACCCCGGATCGATCGTTGTTTTACCGGGGACGACGCTCCAACCAGCCCAAGAATCTGTTACGCCCAAGCGAGCCATGAAGGGCATGACGAACATGCCTTGACGCCACATCGGGTTCAATACTGGATCGCTGGGGTCATAAATAGCCAGTTCGTACAGTGCCATCGAACCGGCCCATCCTGCCACGAGGGCAGTATGCATTAGGTGTACAGATATCAATCGGCCTGGGTCATTCAGGACGACTGTATGTACTCGGTACCAAGGTAGTCCCATTGACTACGCTCCTCCTCGATTGGTGGTGTTAGTTCGACGAACTTTTGTGCTGTTTGTTAAAGTTTTAGATCTTGTATCTGTCCACTGAATGTCCTTACCGGGCTTGGCTTGGAACGCTGTGGGCAGTTTAACAGTGCCTTTAACAAAATTAGAGTGTTTAAAGAAGTGTAACTATTGATAGAACCTAATGCAAGCAGTTTGAGCAGATGGAGCATTGGGAATTGCGGCTTGGGCAGCAAGCAACCGATGGGAAACACAAAGGTTTTCGGCTTCAGTATGAAATTTCCTGGTTCCTGCCTGATTCTTTATATTTCTTTACCCGCCCTGGGCGCCCGCTTGCCCGCTGGTTTGTAGTGGCGCAAGGACGCCCCAAAACCCCGATATCGGCTTCTCAGTCAGGACTTACGCAAAGAAACCCGGTTTCTACGCAAAATCATTGGGAAAGGAAACTCGAGATCGACGAAGAAACCGGGTTTCTGGCCTCGTCGCTGATACTTAACCGGGTAAGGTTGCTCGATAACCAGGAATTCTCATCAGTAATGATGGGAATCCCCACCCTCGCGCCAGCTTCTGCGGGGAGGATGTCACAAAACTACAGATTGTATGTTCACCAACTGGCAGGTAGCTTCTGCTGCCCCTAGTCGATCAAGTACCTGGTCACCCGTAATCAGCCGTTTCAGTATCACATGACTGATACTTTGAGCAGCTTGACTCACTTGGTTGGGGTCGATGGGCTTGACTTCCACGGTTAAAATAGCGTCTTCTACGCGATAAAGCCATAAAATCTCGTTTTTTTCTACCAGACAAAGGTTCAAGCGCCGAATATTGGGTTGGCGTCGCCAAGCGATTTCGTTCCACAGGCCATCGGATGACCAGACTCTGCTGACAGCCCATCCCTCAGAAAGAAAAAAATATTTCACAGATTTGTTTTTGCAACTGTGCCTTTCAGCAATTATTACATCCGCGATCGCACCCCAACTCGACCGCTTCCGCTTTTATATCACGTTCAGCCTGTTTTGCGCGATCGCTTCTCCATCCTCCTGAGATACCTTAAGTCTTTTTTTATACCCTCAACCTCTTTTATATGCCTTTTTTACGGCAAAAATCTGGTATTTTTACTGTTTCTGGCAGTTTATTCTTTAATATACGGTAGAAAGGTTTATTCCTAACCAGCCACGCTGGCATAGGGTCATATTCAATACCACCAGGGTGCAAACCGCGTTTCACAGATCATGCAAAACTTTAAAACCGATTCCGCAATTACTTGGCATAATCTCCTGGAGGAGAAGATCGGCTCGTCTGAAGCGAAGATGCGTGCAGTGCTTGAGGCGATGACCGATCTCGTGCTGATCGTAAATACGACTAGCAGCGAACTCGAAAGTTTAGAAATTATCCCAACTAATTTAATTGTTTTAAATCAACACCGCGCGGATTTAATCAGCCAAATAGTAGAACAATTTTTTCAGGATCGGACGGCTAATACCTGGTTGGATAAAGTGAGGCAGGCAATAGAAAAACAGCAAATACTCCAATTTGACTACAGTTTAAGTCAGCGTGAAGAAATTTGGTTTACCGTTAGGATTACTCCAATTTCAGATAATTCAGCGCTTTGGGTGGCGCGGGATATCAGCGATCGCAAGCAAGCAGAAGCCGCTTTGCAACAAAGCGAACTGCAAGTTATAGAAAAGGCGCAACAGCTAGAACTAACTGTCGAGCAATTAAAACGTAGCCAATCTCAGTTAGTTCTGACTGAAAAAATGGCTAGTTTGGGTCAGGTAGTTGCGGGAATTGCCCACGAAATCAACAATCCTACCAGTTTGATCTACTGCAATATCGACCCAGCAACTAACTATGCTCAAGATTTACTCGGTTTGGTGGAATTATATCGCCGAAATTACCCTCAACACAAAAGTGCAGACTGGTAGGGTGGGTTATCAGTGGAGTACGGCACCGAAAGCTTGTGGAATGGTGCGTTACGTTTCACTAACGCACCTACAGCTACTCTCTATCCTCAAAAAGCTTGCAATTAGGATTTGGACAAATTAAAGTGGGTCAGTGTCATCAACACAAAAGCGTGTGAGGGGAACTTGGATGACTACTAAGCTGAAAGACTTTGAAAAGCCAGTCCCGGAGATGGTTGGGGAAAGAATTCGCTATATTCCCCAGAATCATCGCCGCATTCTCTGCGTTTTTCCCAAATACAGCCGTTCGTTTGGTACGCTGCACCACGCCTACCCGCTGACGGGGAAGGTAAAGGCGTTTATGCCACCCCAAGGTATATTAATCGTGGCTGCGTATTTGCCCCAAGAGTGGGAAGTGCGGTTTGTCGATGAAAATATTAAACCAGCGAAGAAGGCAGATTATAAATGGGCGGATGTGGTGATTGTCAGCGGGATGCACATCCAGCGCCCTCATATTAATCGGATTAACGAACTGGCGCACCAACAAGGCAAAATAACAATTGTGGGTGGCCCTTCGGTGTCGGGTTGCCCGGAATATTACCCGGATTTTGATATTTTACACATTGGCGAGTTGGGAGATGCGAGCGATCGCATGATCGAATACCTCGACTCACACAAGGAACGTCCTCCCCAACAAATTCGCTTTGAAACCAAGGAACGCTTACCTTTAAACCAGTTTCCCACTCCGGCGTATCACCTGGTCAACCTGAATCAGTATATGCTGGCGAATATTCAATTTTCCAGCGGCTGTCCTTATCGCTGCGAATTTTGCGATATTCCGGAACTTTACGGCAGAAATCCGCGCATCAAGACTCCAGAACAAATTATCGCCGAATTGGATCAGATGCTGGCCTGCGGGAATCCAGGGGCGGTGTATTTTGTGGATGATAATTTTGTAGGCGATCGCCGCGCCGTAATGGATTTACTGCCCCACCTGATAGACTGGCAAAAGCGCAATGGCTATCCCGTGCAATTCGCTTGCGAAGCGACGCTAAATCTAGCAATGAGTCCGAAATTGCTGGAAATGATGCGCGAAGCTTATTTTTGTACGGTTTTTTGCGGCATCGAAACCCCGGAAAAGGATGCACTCCAGTCGATTTCCAAAACCCACAACCTCAGTATGCCAATATTAGAGGCAATCAAAACTTTGAACAGCTATGGCATGGAGGTTGTATCGGGAATTATTATGGGATTGGATACGGATACCCCCGATACGGCAGACCGAATTTTAGAGTTTATTCGTCTCTCTAATATTCCCATGCTGACGATTAACTTGCTCCACGCTTTACCCAGAACTCCCCTGTGGCGCAGATTGGAACAAGAAGGGCGTTTGGTTGACGATGAAAGCCGCGAATCCAATGTAGAATTTTTACTCCCCTACGAACAGGTAGTAGAAATGTGGCGTCGCTGCATTACCACCGCCTACGAACCAGAATTTTTATATCAGCGGTACGCCTACAACGTGCAAAATACTTACCCGAACCGGATTAAGGTTCCTAATAGTCCGGATCGCACTTCTAAGGAGAAAATTCTCAAAGGTTTGACTATAATGGGCAATATTCTGCTGCGAGTCGGCTTATTTGGCAATTACCGCCAAACTTTCTGGAAATTTGCTAAACCTGCTTTTAGGGCCGGTAAAATTGAAAGTCTGATTCACGTTGGCATGGTCGGTCACCACCTAATTCAGTTTGCTAAGGAGTGCGCTAGCGGCAAAGAGTCCGCCTCTTTCTACTCGCAGAAATTGCGTCAGCAACCCCGTGAAATTACGTAAATTTACAAAAAGATAGACGAGCAAAAACCAATGGGAGGTGAAATTCGTAGAAAAATTTGTTAAACTTACCAGAGACCGCCAGGGAAATAATTATAAAGTCAGCGCCCAAATAAATTTATGCTGATAGCAAAAGCGAAATTTATTTCTGAGCTAGTTCTGGGTGCAAGTCTAACGCTCCTGAGCAATTGTCGAGAAAAACCAACCAACTGTATGAAACAAAAATTATCTCGCCTCAAGCCATTCCTGCACTGGGCAATTTTAGGAGGAATGCTGATATTTTTGGTGAAAGCATTCCAAAATCATTGGCAGGAAGTAGCGGCAATTAGAATTGAACCAGTAGGATGGTTTTATCTAGCAAGCGCCATAGTAGTAACCTTACTGGCGTTTAGTTGTGCGGGATGGGTGTGGAGTTTGACCCTGGGAGAATTTAACCAACCTTTGAACAGCACTTGGGTGATTAAAGTTTACTTGAAAACCCACATCGCTAAATATTTACCAGGACATCTTTGGCACTACTACGGCAGAATTTGGAACGCTAAAAATGCAGGGGTTTCGCCGGAAATTGCTACCTTAAGCGTGGTTATAGAACCATTTTTAATGATAGCAGCAGCGTTATTGACTACTTTAGTCAGCAGTCATTTATCTGGAAGTATATCGCCAACTGCTCAGAGTTGGACTTTGCAAGTACCCTGTTTAGTCGGAATTTTGACTATTGTCCATCCGCGGGTTTTGAATCCCTTGCTCGGATTTACTGGAAAGTTCAAGAAAAACCCTAGCTGTCCTAATATTAATGCGGCGGCATGTATCGAACGCTATCCGTTAAAATTATTATTAGGGGCATTGTGCTTTATCAGTCTGCGATGCGGGGGTTTTTTGCTAACATTTATCGCAATAAATCCGGTAAGTTTAAATCAACTGCCGATGCTGGTTAGTAGTTTTAGTTTAGCTTGGCTGTTGTCGGTGGTAGTTCCGGGGGCGCCGGGAGGGGTGGGGGTGTTGGAGGGGACAGCGGTCGCACTCCTAAATCAATCGTTCCCAACGGGTGTATTATTGAGTATCGTCGCCCTATTCCGATTCATTTCCATTTTGGCAGAAGTAACGGGTGCAGGGTTAGCTTGGCTAGACGAACGTTACCGCAAATCGGAAGATAAAATAGAAACCACTCAACCAGCAGCAGAATACGTTCCCATCGAATAAATGACAAACCCAGCGCTGACAGTCAGCATATTACAAAAACAGCCCGAACCTAAAATATTTTCAGCAGGTCAAACTATCTTTAAAGAAGGCGATCCGGCTGATTTAATGTACGGTATCCTGTCTGGAGAAGTCGATTTATTGGTCAACGGCAAGATTGTAGAGACAATAGAGACAGGTGCAGTTTTTGGCACCGGGGCGCTAGTTGAGGTAAAAGATAGAACTTATAGCGCGATCGCAAAAACTGACTGTGAACTAGCTTATCTCAATCGGCAGCGTTTTCTTTTCGCCGTACAAGAAATGCCCATGTTTGCGCTTGAGGTAATGAAAAGCTATTCTGAGCGAATTAGTCGATTAGCGCAGATGGTTTAATTCACAGAAACCCGGTTTGTTAAATTCAGATATTGCATCACCCCGTTAACCCGCCAGGGAATTAATTCCCTGGCTAATAGCAAAAGTCCTCTGAAGAGGACTAGGTATTCCAGTCGATTAAAATGGACTTAGGTTATATCGTTTCCTTAGGCATCGGAATTACTACCTGTAGGGGCAATTAGCAATTAGCAATTAGCAATTAGCAATTACCAAAAAAGGCCGATCATTCCGATGCCACCGGATTTGATATTACTCGCTGTGGAAATTTATTTCCGGGCGGGTGGGTCAAAAGGTGCAAGATCTCGGTTAAAGAAACCCGATTTGCGATCTAACATCCAGCAGCTGCTTTAATAGGCTCAAGCAAGTTTAAAGGCAAGTGCATCATATTTAATTTAGTCTGTTCCCATCCTTTAACATCAGGGCCATGATAATCGCTGCCGCCAGTCATTAACAAGTCGTATTCTTGACACAACTTTTCTAAATTGCGGACTTCCGAAGCACTGTGGGTGGGATGGTAAACTTCTACTCCCATTAAACCCGCATCTACCATTTCTTTTAGCACTTCCTCGACTTTACCGCCGCGAAATAGATAGGGATGCGCCCATACTGGAACTGCACCGCTATTGCGTAATAATTCTATACCTTCAACAATAGAAAATTTCTCGTAATGCACGTAAGCTGGTTTATCATCTCCCAACCAGCGATCAAATGCTTCTTGAGATGATTGGACGTATCCCGCTTTGACTAAAGCAGCGGCAATATGGGGGCGTCCCGGTGCCATTCCTTCGCCTAAAGTGGGCATTTCGATTGGGTATCCCAACTTGGCTAGGTTTTCTACCATTTGTCTGGCGCGACGGAAACGTCCTTCTAAGCGCAAATGCAATCCTTGATTCAATTTATCTCGTTTTGGGTAAAAACCTAGAATGTGCAGAGAACGGTCATTGTGAACCGTACTTAATTCCAGTCCCGGCACAATTTCTATTTGGTGTTCGAGGGCGGCGCAAAACGCTTCGTCCCACCCAGAAAGCGTATCGTGGTCGGTAATAGCAAGCGCGCGTACTCCTGCGTTAGCAGCAGCAGCAACGAGTTGTGTGGGCGTTAAAGAGCCGTCAGAATAGGTTGTGTGACAGTGAAGTTCTAGCATCGGGGATAGCGCAATAAGGCATGGGTTAATAGAGTTCTTGCAAAAGTCCGCCACTTTGCCAGGGAATTTATTCCCTGGCTAATAGCTCAAGTCGGTTAAAACTGACTATTTTATTTTATTTTTGCTTTTTAGTCCATTTTAATGGACTTGAGCTATTAGCCCGGAAATTTATTTCCGGGTGGTTGGGGATTGACCAGGCTATTCGGTTTTAACCGACTATTTTATTTTTGCTTTTTAGTCCATTTTAATGGACTTGAGCTATTAGCCCGGAAATTTATTTCCGGGTGGTTGGGGATTGACCAGGCTATTCGGTTTTAACCGACTATTTTATTTGTGGTTTTTAGTCCATTTTAATGGACTTGAGCTATTAGCCCGGAAATTTATTTCCGGGTGGTTGGGGATTGACCACGCTATTCGGTTTTAACCGACTATTTTATTTGTGGTTTTTAGTCCATTTTAATGGACTTGAGCTATTAGCCCGGAAATTTATTTCCGGGCGGTTGGGGATTAACCACGCTAGTCGGTTAAAACCAACTATTTTATACGTGCTTTTTTAGTTTATTTTAATGGACTTGAGCTATTAGCCCGGAAATTTATTTCCGGGCGGTTGGGGATTTGGCGCTTTAACCCAAATGCGTAGATACCGTACTATTTAGCCATGCCAAACACACTGCTAGCAGCACGCATCATATTTTTCGGTTCTAATGCATCGATTGCTGCGGTTGGCTCGAAGCCGCAATGCATCATACAATCAGCACATTTGGGATTACCGCTCTTGCGACCGTATTTGCTCCAATCGGTATTATCCAGCAGTTCTTGAAATGTGGAATAATGACCTTCGTTTAGTAGGTAGCAAGGCTTTTGCCATCCCAAAACGCTGTAACTCGGACTTCCCCAAGGCGTGCATTCGTATTCTTTCTCGCCTGTGAGAAAATCGAGAAATAGCGGGTTGTGGTTAAAGCTCCAGTTATTCTTACCTGCCTTGTAGGGAGCTAAGATTTCTCTGAATATAGCTTTGGTTTGTTCCCGCTTGAGGAAATGCTCTTGATCTGGCGCCCATTCGTAACTATAGCCTGGGGAAACCATCATGCCATCGACTCCCAAGGTGCTTACGAAGTCAAAGAATTCCTGCATTTCCTTGGGATCGCTGTTTTCAAACACGGTAGTATTAGTGGTAACGCGAAATCCTTTCGCTTTAGCGACGCGAATCGCTTTTACAGCAATATCGAAAATGCCTTCACGATCTACGCATTTGTCGTGATGTTCCCGCAAACCGTCTAAATGGACGCTGAAACTAAAGTAAGGGGAAGGCTCAAATTTATCTAAGCTTTTTTCCAACAAAATGCCGTTGGTGCAGAGGTAAACAAACTTCCGGCGCTCGACCAATCCCTTGACAATTTCACCAATTTGTGGGTGGAGCAGCGGTTCGCCGCCGGGAATGGCGACAACGGGTGCGCCGCATTCTTCTGCGGCGGTAAAGCACTCTTCGGGGGTGAGATTGCGTTTGAGGATTTCGTTGGGATGTTGAATTTTACCGCAACCGGGACAAGCGAGGTTACAGCGGAATAAAGGTTCCAACATCAAGACGAGGGGGAATTTTTTCCGTCCCTTCAAACGTTGGGTGACTAGATACTTACCGACTTCGAGGGCTTGTTGTAAGTGTATTGCCATAGTACTCCTCTCACCTTGTTTGCGTGCATCAGCAGCGTTCGCTTCTAATCAGAGTCGCTGTTTTAGCTACAGTCTCTCCGTTTAGTGTTCCTCAAAACTCCAAAAAGCTGATGACGCCATGTGCAACTTTTTTAATTGGGGGATGGGTGGCGATCGCCTAAATCTCTGGTAAAGTTACCGCATCATTACCTTTTTTGCTTTGTACCAAGATAGTTTTACTGCCCTACCCCTACCCCCATCGCCAGACGCACCTCGTGCATCAGTCGGGTAATGGTAGCGATCGCTACGATAGGTCTAACAAACCCGGTAACAGATGGCGATATGTCGCAGATTAAGATAGAAAAACTGACGCAAAAGCAAGAAGCTTTAATTCCGGTATATCCAGAGAAGTGGCGCAGGATAGCACTTTCTACTGAAGCGATCGATCCTCAAAAATCATCTAATGCTATAAAAGCAGCTTACGAACTGATTGGTTATCAAGAGCCTGAGATTATTATTTGCGATAGTCCTTATGCTGCTAGCTACGCTACTGTGAATCAAAATGGTAGAGAACTGGGGAGCGAACTGGGCAGTCTACTGGTGAACCAACTGTACAGCCAAGTGGTGAACCAACTGGAAAACCAACTGTGGAGCCAACTGTGGAACCAACTGTGGAACCAACTGCACAGCCAACTCGACAGCCAACTGGAGAGCCAACTGTACAGTCAACTCGACTGCCAACAGGTGAGCATATTGTATTGTTGCATTTCCCCTGAATATTTGGCTTGTTATAGCAGTCTTTTTGATTTTTGTATTTCTGTCTTAAATTGCACTTGCGAGCCAAAAATATGGCAAATCTTTCAGTCGCTAGCGTTTGATTGCGGCTGGATTTTTACCTTGGAAAAAACTTGCTATGTATGCGATCGCCCGCGCATCCTCTCTTTTGATAATCAACAACGCCTGCACGCAGAAGGACAACCCGCGATTCAGTATGCCGACGGCTTCAGCGTTTACGCCTATCACGGCGTAACATTGCCTGAAAAATACGGGCAACTGCACCCGAACCAGTGGCAAGTACAATGGATTTTAGAAGAAAAAAACGCAGAATTGCGGCGAGTGCTAATTCAGGGAATTGGTTACGCCCGCATCTGTCAAGAATTGCCAGCAACCTAGTTAGATACCTGGCGAGAATACACTTTGTTGAAAATTGATCGCCAAGTTGATGTGGAGCCAATTTATTTATTAAAAATGACCTGCCCCAGCACAGGATTTATTCATGCTTTGCGCGTACCCCCCTCGATGAAATCCGCAAGAGAGGCGATTCGCTGGGTGAATTGGGGCATCGATCCAGAAGAATTTGCGGTGGAAACTTGAAACCTAGAAACCCGGTTTCTCTAATAATACCTGCGCCAATTTTCTGAAACGCCCCACGCTGAAGCATGGGGCTACACAAACAAAGCCCACCTACGTGGGCTAAAATCATTGCTTGCAGGCTGCTCTGGCAGCCAAAGTTTGTCACGCCCCACACAAACTTTGGCTGCCTACGTGGGCTAAAATCATTGCTTGCAGGCTGCTCTGGCAGCCAAAGTTTGTCACGCCCCACACAAACAAAGCCCACCTACGTGGGCTAAAATCATTACTTGCAGGCTGCTCTGGCAGCCAAAGTTTGTCACGCCCCACACAAACTTTGGCTGCCTACGTGGGCTAAAATCATTGCTTGCAGGCTGCTCTGGCAGCCAAAGTTTGTCACGCCCCACCCTTCAGGGTGAGGGTATTTTGGTGAAGGTATTGTCTAAGAAACCGGGTTTCTGAATTAGGAAGCTAAATTCACAGATACTTTTGGAGGTACGCCGAGTCTGATATCAACGACAATCCCTTTTAAATTGGTTATATTTAGTCGTTTTTGCATGTCTTTTGTCATTAGTAAAGCCTTGAATATCAGCACCAATAACTTATTGTTTTGATGCTGATCTATCAGTGCTTGAACTGCCTCGTTGTTAATTCCTTCTACGGAACCTACTAGCGATGTTTTAATTTGGGGCAATATTCCCATTTCTACCTCAAAACTTCCTACCTTGAGGCCGAGACTTTCGGCAATTGGTAGAACCTTTTGGTATTCGTCTAAAACCGCCTCAAATTGTTCTTGGGCGGCTGCAGAAAGTTCTGTAGCCTCTTCCTTTAATTGACCTGCAACTTCCTCTGCTTTATCTTTGACACTTTGTAGCGGGTTGATTCCTTTTTTCAGGTTCATAATTGACTTTTAATTCACTGCTGAAATCAATATATCATATATTTTGTGACTCTAGTATATAAACTTGGTAGGAAAAGTAGGTAGTTATTTTTGTTTGGGTTGAGATGTTGTGCTGCAAATAGTAGGAAAGGTAGTTTTGTATCCCGCATTCGCCCGCAGGCTAAAGCCTGGGGCTATACAAACAAAGCAAGGCGTAGCAGGCTAATTTTAACCGACATCTTGAGTCCGCGCAGGCGGACTTTGTTTTTGTAGCCGCGACTTTAGTCGTTAGGCGTTTTCAATTCAAAATACTTCCTAAACCAGTCTACAGCATCTTTCAAACCTATCTCGATTGGTGTCTGAGGTAAACCCAATTCTCTCACAGCTTTTGCGGCATCGTAATACATAGTTTGCGTCGCCATGCGGACGCCATCTAAAGGTATCGAAGGCTGTTTTCCCAAAGGTGCGAGAATTCGTTCGTCCACCCAGGCGACCCCCAGGGGCAACCAAGCGGGGACGCTGCTTTGCGGTGCTTTTAAACCTGTAATTTGGGAAAGTAGATCGAGGAGGGTTTTGAGGGTGAGGTTTTGGTTACCGAGGATGTAGCGATCGCCCGCCTTACCCCTTTCCAAAGCTAACAAATGTCCCCGCGCCACATCCCGCACATCAATAAAATTTAACCCCGTATCCAGATAAAACGGCATTTGTCGCCGCAAAAACCTTAAAATAATATCTCCTGTAGGAGTAGGCTTGATATCCATTGGCCCAATCGGACTGCTGGGGTTGACAATAACCACATCTTGTATTTTTCCAGCTTGAATCGCTTCCTGTTCCGCCCAATATTTAGATTTTTTGTAATCCCCAATCAATGCATCCGGCGGACTTTGATAAGTTTCATCGGCAATTCCTCCCCGTTTAACCCCAATTGCTGCTACTGAACTGGTATAAACCGTTCGCTCAATTCCCGCTTTTTGAGCTGCGGCTAAAATATTTCGAGTTCCTAGCACATTATGGCGATAAAGTAAATCTTTATCAGCTTGCCAAAGCGAATAATGCGCCGCAACGTGAAACAGTACTTGACAACCTTTCATTTGCTGCCACAATTGAGGGTCGTTAAGGTCGCCTTTGACAATTTCAATATCGAGATGCCGCAGGTTATCCAAACGACTGCTAGGACGCGCCAGCGCCCGTACAGTATATCCTTCCTGCACGAGCAATTGGATTAAGTTAGCGCCGATAAAACCCGTACCGCCTGTAACAAAAACTGTTTTAGTCATTTGATCTGAAATCTTAAATCTGAAATAGCTCTACTTGCAAACACCCGATTTATATTGCCAAAATACTAACCAGATAATTATTCCTAGATAAGTTTAGTTAAACATGGCGTCCCAACAACTCGCTCAAACCGTCTCGATGTCGCAAGCGATCGCGCCCCAGGCATTTGATTACGACTTAGCCATTGTCGGCGGCGGCATTATCGGATTAACCCTCGCTTGTGCCTTAAAGGATTCTGGCCTCAGTATACTGCTGATCGAGGCGCAAGCCGAGTCGGTTGCTGTAGCAAAAGGTCGCGCTTACGTAATTTCCCTACTTTCTGGGCGCATTTTTGCGGGCATTGGTGTTTGGGACGAGATTTTGCCCCAAATCTCCACATTCGGTCAAATCAGCTTATCTGACGCCGATTATGACAAAGTAGTGTATTTTGAACCCCAGGAACTAGGCACGAATGGTCTGGGTTATGCGGCGGAACACCGAGTACTGTTGAGTGCGTTGCAAAATCAATTAAAAAATAGCAAGAATGTCTCTTTCCTCTGTCCCGCAGAAGTAATACGTGCCGAATATCAAGCGGATGGGGTGGAAATCGAATTGCAGGTGAGCAGGGGGGCAGGTGAGCTCTGGAGCTCTGGAGCTCCAGATCCGGGGGGAAATTTGGATTGTGACCCTCGTTCCCAGACTCTGCCTGGGAACGCAATTACCCATTGCCGCATTCGGACTCGCTTGCTGGTGGGGGCGGATGGGGCGCGCTCGCGCATTCGTCAAGGGGCAGGTATCCAGACAAAAGGTTGGCATTACTGGCAATCTTGCGTGGTAGCAACGATTAAACCAGAAAAATCCCACAATAATGTCGCCTACGAGCGTTTTTGGCCTTCTGGTCCAATGGGAGTTTTACCTTTACCCGGAAATCGCTGTCAAGTTGTTTGGACTGCACCCCACGGGGAAGCAAAAGCTTTACTGGAACTCGACGAAAATCAATTTCTGCAAAAATTGGCATACCATACGGGGGGACTGCTGGGGAAATTGGAATTGATCGGCTCGCGATATTTATTCCCGGTACAGTTGATGCAGAGCGTACGCTACGCCCAACACCGCCTCGCACTCATCGGCGATGCCGCGCACTGTTGCCATCCCGTCGCCGGACAAGGGATGAACTTGGGTATCCGCGACGCCGCAGCATTAGCTCAAATTTTGACCGCAGCGCACCAGCAAGGTGAAGATATTGGCGATATCCAGGTACTCTTGCGCTACGAACGCTGGCGCCAACCCGAAAATCTCACCATTTTAGGGATGACGGATTTCCTCGATCGGATGTTTTCCAATAATTGGTTACCAATGGTAGTCATTCGCCGATTCGGTTTGTGGATACTGCGCCACATTGCTCCTGTTAAAATTTATGTATTGCAACTGATGACGGGTTTGAGGGGTCGTCCTCCCAAATTAGCTTCCGACTAACTTCATCATTGCTAATTATTTTCTGTCATCGATTTACGTGAAATTACTCAGGGGGTAGTAGGTAGTACGCGAATAATTCCCACTACCTGCTACCCGATTACACATTTTTTATTCTAAAAAACAGTTTATCCATTAAGAACCCCACTGCCCAAAACCCTTGCAAGATGAAGGGGCGATGATTTTTAAGCCAGCAGCAATTTTCACTTTGTTGACGCTTTTTTTCCTCTCCTTATCGCTCTATTTTCAGTAATTTTACGCATGAAGCCGCTATAAGTATAGATTAACATAGAAATTATACCGAGGCGAAATCTCGGACTACGTAGGTAAGTTTGGTCATTTAAATTCATCAAAGTTTTACAGGTTTTTCCCTAGATCTCCATAATTTCTGCACATTTTCGTTTTAATCTTAGAAGTATCGAGCGAGAGGATAGTATTATGTCCGACAGAAACTATACTGAGTCATTGGAATTGGATCTGGGGTTAATTATCCGCGCTTTACAATGTAAAAGTAAATCCCTGATTGAGTTTTGTCAAAATACGCTAAACTGTATCAAAGGTGGTGAGTATGCAAAAACAATTTTTTCCGCAGCACTGCTGGAAGTCTATGAAACCGAACCGGATACTTTCGACTGGGTTGTAGAAAATTTGTACGATCTAGATACTTACACTGAATGGCTAGATGAATTTGTTTTCTCTATTGTGCAAAAACTGATTCAAAAGAAATTTGTTCTAGGTGAAGATTTCAGCTTGACTTGTACGAGAAAAATAATCGTCAGCAAGAAGCTGAAAACTTCGTTAGCAAGAAATTCTTCAAAACTCGATAGGTTTTTGCTGAAAAAAATCTTGATAGTCGTTGACTAATCTCCGATTTTGTGTATGTCAATCCGCGAAGCTGTCCAACAAGCCTTGACCAAAGGTTATTTAACCAAAGAAACAGAAAAGCGGTTGCATCTACTTCTACAAACCAACGACGAAATGGAAGATTTTAATGCCTTTATCAAATTGCAGCTGGCGCTGGTTACGGGTCACGTGAGGCCAGTGTCTGGCGGAAAATTCTGAAGCTCAACCCAAATAATTTTGCATTTTGCCATCATCTTCTGGCAAAATTTTTCATCTTGGTTGAGCGGTAAGCAAAGGAGATTGGCGACTGCTTGATAAAGCATCAGCGCCATCAACTCCCACTTTGCCAAATCTAAACTAGGATTCCGTCGCAGGAATAAGGCTGCTAATTTCCGAACAATTTCAGGGTCATCTACCAAGTTTCTATCAACTGCATATACAACGCGCGATAGAAAAACTGGTTAAAGGCATCAATTACCCGGTCAAGGTCACATTAATTTTGATTTGTCAGGTTATTTATATCAACCGTTAGATATTAACTCAAGTTGCTAGTTATCTCATAAATAGAAGCTAATGGCTAATGGCTAATGGCGAGATTGGTAAAAATCCTATATTAGCAATTAGCAATTAGCAATTAGCAACGCCAAAGTTTATAACTAGCAACTTGCGTTATTAAGTTTTCTAGGGTGCGTTCGCGTTCAGCGTGTACGTAGCACGTATCGCTGCCGCAGAAACCCAGCAGGTTTTACGTAAGGATAAATGGTGCGATCGCATCGACAAACTCGGTTGTTGCTTCATAAGGCAGAACATTTCGACCCGGAATTTTCACTCCGCGACCGTTTGGTAAGTGCTTGACGTATTCCAGCAAACGGTCGTCCGGGGTTTCTTGCTTGCCTTCTTTACTGATACTAGAAGATTTCGTTCCCAAAACGACTAAAGTGGGTTGGGTAAGGTTGGCGATCGCATCCCCATAATCCTGCTGCCAAAATCTAGCTAGAAACGAAAACACCGCATACCGACTCGCCAGATTTTTTGCCCCTTCTTGTAACATTTCCAACCATTCGGTATCGACTTTCTCACCCGTCTCAAACAATTGTTTTGTAGAGAAAGATCGTAAAAATTCCTCCCGTCGCGCATAGCGATAAAACGCACTACCTATGGGAGAATCTAATAAATTCCAAGCAAATCTTTGCTGCCAATTCGCTGCTTTTTTTGCGATTAACTTCCAAGCTGGAGGTCCCGCTAATATTAATCCCCGAATTAAATTCGCTTCGCGTTGCAATTTGACCAATTCCAGTCCCACAGGTAACAGCGCACCTTGGACGATTAAAATCACAGGTTTTTGCACCACGGTCTGCAAAAAATGATGCAATTGTTCTGCCCAATCCGCAGGCGTACAAGCTACGTGGGGCATATCGCTTTCACCGCAACCCAGTAAATCTGGATTATAAATCGGATTTCCATGTCCCGTCTCATACCAAACGCGACAAAACCGTTGCCAGAAATGCCGAGACAACCCTACACCAATGGGATGAATTAATAACAGAGGTACACCCTCATCCCCCGTTGAATTGGTTGGGTGATGAACTGAGTAGGCACAGCGATAGTTTTTCCAAGTGTAAAACAACGATTCCATATTGATTGATGTCGGGGCGATGGGTACAGGTAATGTAGTAGCACGGCAATACAGATAGATCGGTTTAAGATTTAAGATTGAGCGTGCTGTGCTACTACCTCGTATTGATTGATTCCAGATTCATTGATGTCGGGGCACGGCAATACATATACCTCGGTTTAAAGTTG
>NZ_BLAY01000050.1 GCF_020521235.1 Microseira wollei NIES-4236
CTGTTGAGTGTAATTATGAGCTTTGCTTGGTTTGGTCGGCCTAAATCTTCGCAAATCTTTACAATCAGTCAGGTTTTGCAGAGATTTAGGGAGATTTGGGCAGATTTTTTGTCACTGTTGTCAGCCCTCGGCTTTGATTTTGGGCGTTCGATTGCTCAAGCGGTAATGGCATCCCCCCAAGCGACGGCGCTAAGCGTCACCGATCCGGATCTGGGTTATCCTTACACTCCTCCTGCTGGTGACTATGTTTGGCACGTCGATCCGCCCAACAATTATGCGCTGGGTGCAGGTTATGGCGAGGATGCAATTCCCTTTGCAGTTCCTGACAGCGATACATTTGCTCCCATCTTCAACACTAGGTTCAACAGCGATCAATATGCACAAGAAATTGAAGAAGTTCGGAAGGTTGGGGGTAAGCAAAATACCGCGACGACGACCTTAAATCGAACCCCAGACCAAACTGAATTGACGTATTTCTGGGCATACGATCGCCCCGATACTTTCAGACCATACGGTCAGTTGATCCAAATTGCCCAAGAAACAGCGGTGCGCGAGGGTAATACTATTGCTGAAAATGCTCGTCTGTTCTTGCAACTAAGCGTGGCGTTAGCTGATTCTGCGATTACTGCTTGGGATGCCAAATACACCTATTTTCAACCTAGACCGAATGATGTTATTGCCGGTCGAATTGATGAAGTGACTGGATTACCTGTAGCGCCACTCGCTGCAACAGACAGTCGTCCTGACACCATCCCCGACCCAAATTGGCAGTCACTATTACCAACTCCCCCCTTCCCCGATTACATCTCCGGTCACTCAACCTTTGGGGGTGCTTTCGGTACGGTGATGACAGACTTTTTTGGCGATAATTACGAGTTTACTGCCGTGTCTCAAGAGTTAATCGGTACGACAAGGACGTTTAGCAGCTTTAATCAAGCTGGGTTTGAAGATGCGATTAGTCGCTTGTACGGTGGAGTTCACGTCCGAGAAGCTATTGTTGATGCGGTTGCAACTGGTCAAGCGATCGCCAACTACGTAGTTAATAACATTGCTCAGCCAGTGTAGTTGGTAATTTGAGAACTTGCGATCGCAAAGGGAAGATGTCAACGAGAGTAGCCGACACCCTAAAGCCGACACCCGCGCATGGTGTCGCTACACAAACAAAGCCTGCCAGAGCAGGCTTTAAATGCTTTAGCCCGCCTTCGCGGGCTTCGTTTGTATAGCCGCACCCTTGGTGGGTGTTGGCATAGATTTGCATTCCTGACATGCTCGCGATCGCTCCTAAGTAGGTACAAGTAAATAAAGTGAAAATAGTTATGCAAGTGTGGGGCGGGCAGAATGCCCACCCCACAAGTCTGAAATTCTTGTGGGGTGGGCATTCTGCCCGCCTCTTGTTCAATTTAGTTATACTCACCTACTTAATTCAACCGGAAAGGTTGGCGAAGAGCGATCGCCCTGTCCCTACGCCTTTTAATCTGCCCAATTTTCCAAAATTAACCCTGGAATTCGTGACAACTCTCTCACATTATTTGTAACTAGAATCAGACCAAGGCTGATTGCTTGAGATGCGATTAACATATCCATCGAGCCGATTGCAATACCCCTGCGTTCCAATTCGGATCTAATTTGTCCATAAGTCTGGGTTGCTCTTTCATCAAATGGCAAGACTTCTAGAGGAATTAAAAATTGACTCAAGGCAGCCCTATTTTCCGTTAAAAGTTGGCTTTTATAAGCACCATATTCTAGTTCTGCCACCGTTATGGATGAAACCCCGATATCAGATAGGTTGAGGGTTTGGAATTTTGCTAAAACTTTGGCAGGCTTCTGTTTGATGATATAGATGCAAATATTCGTATCCAGTAAAAACCTCATTCCAATGCCTCTCGAATTTCTATAATCGGTTGTTCTCTGGTTTCCATGAATTCTTCAGAGAATAGGCTTAAACTATCAAACAAAGCTTGCCAAGGATTTTCTTTGGGAATCAGAACAATGACGCCGCCAATTTTTTTGATATAAACTTCACTACCTTGGAGCTGAAATTCTTTAGGCAAGATGACCGATTGATTATCACCATTCATCAATAATTTAACTGTTTCCATTTTTGACCTCTCTATCTGTACTATATTATCTATCTCTACATTTGCCTTTTGCTTGTAGCCAGCATTTTCTAGTATAACTGGAACTTCTTTCCAATTTCTAGGTCGCTTCTGGGTGAGAGTTTCAATATAGCGATACAGTCCTCTCGATAAGTCTACTCTCAATCCCTTGATATCTCGGTGGAGTACTTTAGCAATTTCCGGAGGACTTTGACCGCAAAGTATTCCACGAAGATAGGCTTGTTCTTGGGGTGTCAGTTGTTGTGTTTGAATTTCCGTATACAGTCGCTTTGCTGCTGTTAAATCCTTGTAAAGTTGTGAGAGATTCCAGCTATTAGCCGCTTCTGGAAACTTTTCTGACTGTGATGTTAGGAGTTGGGAAAATGCCATATTTAGGGGTAAAGTCTTCTGTGGCGATAGGAAAGAAAGTGATAGCTGCTACCCCGGAACCAAGTTATTTACATTTATATCTACGTAAGTATTGACATACTATCAGTAATTGACGCGAGTTTTATGTACTGTTTTAAGAAAAATTCAATAAATGCAGGTTTTTTTAAACTATTCTTAAAAATTAGACCTGATTTTCCGGATGGGATGACAACCCCTGAGAAGTTAGTTAGATCGGGTTTTGAGCTTGATTGACTCCTGACAGGGATTCAACCGACAGCCTTACAACTGCCTGTGTTACACCCATAGGACTTACGCAAACACCAAAGTTTCTATGAAAAATCGTTGGTTTGGCAACTAGAGATCTACACAGAAACAAAGGTGATACGCTCGTCGTGCGTAAGTCCTGACCCAATTGAAAACCGTTGTAAGTCCGTATCTTTTTGGCGGTCAACCTGGAGCAAAGCCTGATGGGACAAGGTTTCAGGTGGTCTGACCTAACAAAACTAATAAACTACTGGAAAAAATTGCTAATAAAACAGCTAATAAATGTTAAGTATATCTCGGAATTGCTTGTTTAAAGTATTAATTAATGACTGATGATCCTGATGCGGGAGTAATACAGATATGGGGATTTCTTTTCCCGTCAATGGAGAACAGTATGATGATGTAGGAGGTGGTCATATGAACACCTCGTTTACCATCAACTCGAATGGTAATCTGTATGCTACCACTCGAATCTGGACTAATGTTAAGATGGCGGGCTTTACCGGTTGTGTTTTCATCGCAATAATCGATGAAAAAGGGTTTGCAATTTGGCAGACTGAGCCACACAGATATGGTGTTGATGGTACATGGATAGGTCGGAGCGATCGAACTGAAACTTGGCAAGCAACAGTTCCGCTAGATATTTTATCCAGAGCAAAGGGTTATGCCATTATTCAACAGAATATTCCAATTTCATCTCACAATGGGATGAACTAGATCCATCAAGAGTTAATTTGCCAACTGACAATCCAAAGAAAAATGATAAGCTCAACAAAACTGTTGAGCTTTTCCAGAAATACCTCACGTCAATAAGTTACTTAAAGGACGGTCTGGTGAGTGTCGTTACCGTAGTGTCTTATGCAGAGCAGCCTTCATTATTC
Organism: Microseira wollei NIES-4236; assembly: GCF_020521235.1. Taxonomy (GTDB): domain Bacteria; phylum Cyanobacteriota; class Cyanobacteriia; order Cyanobacteriales; family Aerosakkonemataceae; genus Microseira; species Microseira wollei. The sequence goes on from NZ_BLAY01000050.1 coordinate 3,632, forward strand.
CTACAAACTCCCTAGTCGAAGCCTATCCTAAGTTAATTACCTTGGGTGCTGTTACACAATACCCAAAAATGTATGTAGATATAGATAAGGCTCACTCAACAGCTACTGTATACTTACCAAATTCATACTTGGAAAGGCTGATTAAAAAAATAATTCATACCCCTGAAAATCTGGCGATTAATGGAGAAGCTTTGGCTATCAAACGAACTTGGTTTCAGGAAGTTGATGTAACTCGAATGCTCCTTGAATCAACTGAAAATAAATTTAAAATTAAGGGCAATTGGAATTTCAGATTCAGGGAAAAGTTCCCACCCTTACAAAATTGGATGCCCAAGCGGGGAGAATTCTCTAAACAGTTTGTTGTTGGTGTAGAAAATGGAATGCTAGCTCTTCGGGAAGGCGAATATCAACTGGCAGTAGTCAGTGGAGAAAACCAGATATCTGATTTTGTTTATGGCTATCCTAAAATTCAAGATGGTTTAGAAACAGCCATTAACGAGTTTGTTCATCGCCGACTTATACCCACAATACGTCAAGAGTTAGAAAACCTAGATATCCACCACATAATTATTAATTGTCGGCCGGATGAAGTTGCCAGTAGTCTTGAGACAATGCAACAGGAAATTAGCGAGTTGTTTGAGCAAAGTCTAGAAAGTGTTTGTGGTAAGGTAATTGAAGGTGGGCTGATAATTACTTTACAGTGACAAAAGATGCGCTATCGCTCCCTTTCCCCCAACCATTTTTAGCGATCGCGCTCAACTTCAAAAACTTTGTAAATCTGCCATATTTTTTTTTAGAGATGTTTTAGCGCTCGCCCTGTAATTAGTAGGGAACATCCGAGATATCTTGCCGGAACAGATAACCTTTAAGATGCCGTGCCCCTAGCATTTTTAATTTTTTGACCTATTATACCATTTACCCTTTGACCGCGCAACCCATTTATTGTTTTTAACTTGAATCCAGTTACCTCGCTAAGGTGAAATACATATAGAACAAAGCTTTTGAGGTAATGATGGCAACGAGAAAACCAGAGGGGATGGTTGAGCTAAACGGGTATGTTCCACAAGAACTCAAGCGAGAGTTCAAGGTTGCCTGTACTGCGATTGACCGCACAATGGGCGAGGTTCTGACTGAATTAATCCAGAACTGGCTCCAAGAGCAGAAACAGAAAAAAGAGCCTAAGTGATTTTATTCACATCTTGCACCTACCCGATAAACAGCCTCCAAATAAATTTGGGGCTGAAAGCTTAAGTGAGCTAAAGCTAACTACGATCGGGTTTTAACCCGTTTCAACGGGTTTTAGCTTTCAGGTGTGAAATTTATTTCTGTTGGCTCTGGTGCAAGATGTGATTTTACTCAGATATTGCACCTTGGCTAATATGATGTCCGCGCTCATTGCCCATAATAAAAAAAACTCACAGAGTTGTTGCGTAGGGACACGGCATCAGAGATATATCGGATAAACAGATAACGTTGATCTTGCCGTGTCCCGGCTGCTAATTATGGGTAATCTTAACGACATGATATAACTCTGCCTCCAGTGCGGCTACCCACGCAATAAAAAAAGCCGCCCCAAATCTGGGGCGGTTTATGTATTTTACAAACCTAAAAATTGACCAAAAACTGTTACACCTACGTCACTCCTAACAAATCTGAAATCTGCAATCTGAAATCTAAAATCAGATCGTCATTTCATAATAAGGCAACGGATAAGGTGCGACGCCTTCCCAACGTGCATCCGGTTTCCAAGCGCCGTTAAGTTCTTCGCGACGACGAGTATAAACCGTCATCTTATTATCTTCTACTTTCATCAGATTGTATTGCAGGGGAAATCCGGGCGTCCACTCGCGCACGGGGGCGCCAAAAGTCCCAGCACCGATAATATTAAGTTTGCGTCCTCCTGCACTGACATCATAGCTGTAAAGACTCTTATCAGATTTGTGGACATGTCCGTGCAGCGCAAAGCGGAAACCTCCTTTTGCTAAACGTTCCATAAAGCCATGATCTTTAATTCTATCTTCATAGGGACTCGATAAAGGATGATGCCAAACAGCCATCTTCAAAAAGCCTTCATAGAAGTCTTGATTGTCGCGAATTTTATTCAGCGCGTAGGTGATATAATCGGGATGAATGCTAGCTTCTTTGGTTTCATTACTATCTAATTGCCAAGAAGAATTTAGTCCCAAAACTAATATTTTTAGCTAGGGCATGTGATACACAATTCCTTGATGTTCGTACTCCAAGGGATAAGATTCCATTCTGATAGCTTGATATAAGTTTCTGAAGTTGTCAAATCTTGGTGTAACTCGGGATTGCATTTTAAAACTAATCTGCCATTTTCGCGGCATTTCTCATAAGCTTTGTCGCCCAAATCCCAATTGAGGTCGTGGTTTCCGGGAACGATAATGATGTGCGATCGCTTGATCCGAAATTCCCCAGCCAATTGGGTGATAAACTTTTCCGCAGCATGGTATTCTTCTTCCGTCGAGCGATTGGCAACATCGCCGGAAATAATTAAGGCATCGATTTGATTGAAATCGAGTTCCGATGACAAATCGTTTAAATCGTCAGCGAGGGTGCCGTACCAATTATTCGCATCGGCGAGGGTGCCAAAGTGGAGATCGCTAAGGTGAAGAATGACGGATTTGGGGACAGAAATAGTTTGGACGGTTGGCATATCTGCTGACTCTTCTATTGTAAGATAGATTTGGGTGAGATTGTGATTGTAAAAATTGCAGCGCTCTTGAATTGCTGCAATGGTATCGAGCCAATAAATTTCTTCTGTAGTTAGAAGAAGCTCGCTCAGAACGAGGTAATATTTCTGAACAGGATAATTTTTATAACGCATAAGCTGCACTCCTACGAACGTGAAAATTTTCATCTGACAATGCATAGCTAACTCAAGTTGCTAGTTATCTCTCTGGGAGCGGCTAATGGCGTTACTAGGCTCTGCCGTGGTCACGAGGCTAATGGCGAGATTGGTAAAAATCCAAGCTTAGCAATTAGCAATTAGCAATTAGCAACGCCCTTGTTTATAACTAGCAACTTGCGTTAGCTAAGCACTTCAACTGCCGCTGCATTGTCGATTTTTCCTAACGCATACGCTACGCTTTTACGCACTTCGATGCTTTCATCCCGTAAAGCGTAGAATAAAGCTTGCACCGCCGCTGTATTACCGATTTCTCCTAACGCTGCGACGACAGTTATGCGAATATTATAATTGGGGTCGTTTAAAGCATAAAGCAAGGCTTCAGCCGCTGCGGTATTGCCGATTTTTCCCAAAGCATAAGTGGCATTTCTGCGAACATCAGTATTTTCATCTTTTAAACTAGAAAGCAGCGATTCTACCGCCGAAGCATCGCCAATTTTTCCCAAAGCATAAGTCGCACTTTTGCGAACATCAGCATCTTCATCCTTTAAACTAAAAAGCAGCGATTGAACATGCTGGATTGGCGATTTTTCCTAACGCTTCCGCCGCCTTACTGCGAACGTTAGCATTTTCATCTTTTAATACCAAAAGCAGGGATTGAACTGCGGCAGGATTGGCGATTTTTCCTAATGCCTCTGCCGCACTACTGCGAACGTAATCATCTTCATCGTTTAAAGCCAAAATCAGCGATGAAACTGCTGCCTGAGAGCCGATTTTGCCTAATGCCTCGGCTACACTCCAACCCACGACATAATCTTCATCGTTTAAAGCATAAAGTAGCGCCGCCGTTGCCCCATCGTTGCCAATATTTCCTAATGATTCGGCGGCGATGCTGCGAACATAAGAATCTTCATCGTTTAAAGCATCGAGTAGCGGCTCAACTGCGGTTGCCTTATTGATATTGGTTAATGCATCTGCGGCACTCCAACGCACATAATATTCTTCGTCTTTCAAACCTTGTACTAGGGCATCTACAGCGGCAGCATTGCCGATATTTGCTAAGGCATCTGCCGCACTGTTGCGAACATCGGAATCTTCATCTTTCAATGCTGGTAGCAAAGCTGCAACAGCGGCGGGATTGCCGATTTTTCCTAATGCTTCTGCCGCACTCCAACGCACCATATAATCTTCATCGTTTAAAGCTTCAAGTAGGGCATTTACAGCGGCGGTATTACCGATTTTTCCCAGGGTGGCAACGACGCTGACGCGCAGGTCAGAATCTTCATCGTTTAAAGCTTGAACGAGAGCTTCGACAGCGGCGGCATTACCAATTTTTCCTAATGCTGTCGCGACGCTTCTGCGAACAATATAATCTTGGTGAGCTAAAGCGGGTAGGAGAGTTTCCGTTGCTGCTTCGGTGCCGATATTTCCTAATGCTTCAGCGGCAATTCCGCGCACTACATAATCTCCATCATTTAAAGCTTGTACTAAAGCGGTAACCGATGCTTCAGTGCCGATGTTGGCGATCGCATATGCCACACTTCTGCGAAGATCGGAATCAGGATGCTTCATCGCTTGCACCAACGCCGCCACCGCCGCTTCGCTGCCAATAGCAGCTAACGCCTCCGCCGCCCGCCTGGAAACATCCGGTTCTGGATGTTTTAATACCTGTACCAAAGCTGCTACCGCCGTCTCCGTACCAATAGCAGCAAGCGCCTCTGCCGCCCACTTACAAATATGGGCTTCTGGATGTTTTAATGCTTGTACAAAAGTCCCAATTGCCAGATCGGAGCGGGTTTTGGCTAATAACCGCATCTTGATTGGTAGCGGAATTTCCATTTGGGTAATTAACCCAACTGTTGCTGTTTGAAACTCTGGTTTTGCCGCACCTGCCAATCTTGCCCCTAGCTGCAAGTCCACATCAATTGCTAAATTCACCACTCGCAACGCCTGCTGTTGTTCGTTTACCAACTCCAACATCAGCGCTAAAGGTTCCGTCCATTTCAGATAATTTAGGTATTCCCGTTTCAACTCCTCATCGCTGAGATGGGGTAATTTTTCCAGCAAACTTTCGGCGGTGTAATATTCCTGAATTAGGGGGTGCTGAAACTCAATTTGATTGTCTACCCCCAGTTGAATTAAGTGATGCTTGAGTAAATCTTCAAGTCGAGAAATGGCACGATCTCTGGGTTTATCAAACTGTTCATCCCGCAGAAACGCGGTCATAATTTCTTCAGCTTCTTGCCTGGGAATTGCCAATTGCAACTCAGTTTGTTTGTGTCCCTGGGTCATTTTAAACGCTAAATGCTGCAACAACGGCTGCCACCAGCGCCGCGACTCATCCATTACCGGGGCATCCTGCTTGAGTTTCTGGGTAAACTGGCGAAACACCAAACCCAGGTTAGAAGGCACAACTCCCGTGGCGCGAAACAGCGAACACAGCATCATTAAAGGCAGCGGCGTTTGCCCAAACTCCCGCAAGCGCTTGCCCAATTGCCGCAGCATCTGCTCGCCCCCATCTGGCAGATACTTGTTGACAAATTCGCGCATCTGTGTTCCGGTCAGCGGCAGCATTTCCAACTTTTTGCCAATGTCTAAGTCGCCCCCCACGCCAAAATCCCGCGTGGTGAAAACCATCGGCGTGGTGGTGTTTTCGCGCCGAAACCTGGATAAATCTCGCCGCGCTGCCTCGGAAGGCAACTCGTTCAAACCATCGACTAAAAGCAGAAATTGCCGCTCAAATAACAGTCTTTCAATCTCTGGTAACTCTAAAAGCAATCCGTGCTGTTTCAAAAAGCTGCGAATTAAGTCAGAAATCGAAGTCTGGTAGTAGCGCAATTGCACCAAGACCGGAATTCGGCGCTCTGACGCTTGCGAGGACGCCGAGAAAGGGAGACGCGGCGACAGGTCGAGTTGTCTACAAACATTCCCCGCGTCAGAGCGTCTCCTCCTCCCCTTGTCCTCTTTCCCCGCGTCAGAGCGTCTCCTCCTCCCCTTGTCCTTTAGTAACCTCACCCCGGCACTATGTCTAATCCATCACTTGCTAAACTCGAAAATCAGTCCATGACGGAATTTGAGCTAAATATGCTGGAAAAGGAATACTTTTTCCGGCAAAACACGATTGAGGATTACAATAAGCAGATTTGGGCGATTAAAGCGCTGGGAATTAGCGGCACGGCAGGGGTTTTGGCGCTGATGTTACAGATGAAAATTAGCGCTCGCGCTACAATTGGCTGTTCAATACCCTTGTTTTTTTGGATACTAGAAAGTCAGTGGAAACACTTCCAACGCGGTTTCTATCCCCGCGTCGCCGAAATTGAAACAATTTTGATTAATTGTGGTTATTGTTCTCCGGGAATTTACGGAGGTTGGTCGCGTACTTTAAAACGCAGTTTGATTCCCAAGCGCCAAGGTTACCTTTGGGATGGATTGTTCAATCCCACCGTGTATGTAACTTACGTTTTGCAAATAGGGTTTTTGTTGGTAATGGCGGCGATCGCACCGGGGTTTTTGAAGTAATTGGTAATTGCTAATTGCTAATTGCTAATTGTTCAAAATGCTATTAGCTATTACCGCATCTAATAATACCTCAGCACCAAACCTGACTGGATCGGTGCAGGGTAGATTTGTTTCGGCTTGGATTTGCGCGAGCGCACCAATGGCGGCAGTATCATCTAAGTGTCCGGTATTGAGAGCGATCGCGGCTACTTTTGCCGGTTTAAATGCACCCGCCGCACTTGCTACACTTTCGTATAATTTAATCGCTTCTGGTAAAGGTGGAATTGGCACTTGGGGATGGTTGCGGATGTGAGATTGTCCCGCGCGATGGACTAATATCAAATGCGTGGGTTGCGAACCTCGAATTAAAGGTAAAGTTGCAGTTGAACCTGGATGGAGTAGGGAACCTTGTCCTTCAATAAATAGGATTTCATTATCTGCATTTCGCATTACTAACTGTTCCACTGCACCAGCGGCGAAGTCTACCCGGACTGCATCTAAAGGTATGCCATCGCCGGATATCATAATACCAGCTTGTCCAGTACCCAGGAATTTGGAACGTAACCCTCGTTTTTGGGATGCTTTATGGAGTTCTAAGCTAGTGGACATTTTACCCACAGCCATGTCTGTACCGACTGTTAGAATGCGGAGAGAGGGAAGCTTGCGCGCCAACGCACTTCCTACACCTAACCCCGCAGGTTCTTGACGCACATCCCAAATCCATTGTCCCTCTTTCAACAAACTTTTTAATCCCGGATTATTCGCCATTGGCGTATGCAGTCCGTTGACAATTGATAACCCCGCCGCCACTGCTTCTTTTATTTCCGCTTGCCATTCTTCTGGCAAAATACCCCCAGAAGGTGCAATCCCAATCGCCAGAACATCGGGTGCATAAGCTAGCGCTTCCGTCACCGAAGCAACAATTGGAACATCGCGCGGAATGCGAGTTAATTCCGGCAAAGATTTACCAGCGCACTCGCGGTCAATTACCGTTACAATTGATGCTTCACTATAGCGTAAAAGTGTCAACCCAGTTTTGCCTTGAGGCCCAAGAATACCCTCGTGCAGTAAGATAGCTACTTTTTGGTGATTTTTTAGCATAGTCCGTTGTGTACGGGCGGGTTTTACCAACCATATATAATCATAATCGACAATTGTTGTAAACCCGCCCCCTGGTTATACAACATTTTCCACATATTTTTTGATTTCAGCTAGACAACTTTGCTGTGCCGTTTGAAACTGCGCCGACATCATAAAAGCCATGATAGGGTAAGCCAAGACCGATGTCAGTTCAAAGTAAAATTTCCAGGTAACGATTGTCGAATCATTAGACGACGTAAGCGTCCAATCTCCCCCACCGTAGCGAACCAAGTATGAAAAGGGCGGCTTGAATCCACTAACCATTTTATAGGTTTGTTTTGTCGGGCGCGTCAGCTTAATAATTTCTTCGTCAATGACTGAATTATCAGAGTTTGTCACTCGACGTATTACCCCTTCCCGCATTTCACCACCCCCTACAATTTCAGCACTAAGAATTGCCGGAATTACACCATAGCCTTTAAATACTTTTGGCAAATTATAAACCGCTGTGGCGAAGTCAAACACTCGTTCGGGTGATGCTTTGATTGCAATCGATGCTTGTGACTGTACTTTCATTATTCCCTTTTGGTTAAAGTCAATCTCAAATCCCAAATCTTAAATCTTAAATCTTAAATCTTAAATCTTAAATCCTTTAACTCCAAGTCCTGGTAAATCATTTGGTATCAGACATCCATCTTGCATCGATGCACCCGTGAAGGGGTCATCAATTAGATTGAGATGACTGTCTAAATCTAAATAATCAGCTAGCGGCGAGAGGTGGGAAAGGGCAGTATTAGCAAGCGTACTATCGGAATAGCAACCGAACATGATTTGCAATCCAAAAGCACGCGCTGTATGAATCATCCGCATCGCTTCAGTTAAACCCCCCGATTTCATCAATTTTATATTAATTCCATCTACACAATTTGCCAGATGGGGTATATCTTTGCTGCTGAAGCAGCTTTCATCAACAAAGATGGGAAGCGGTGAAGATTCTTTCAATTTGAGTAAATCTTTTTCCTGGCCTTTTGCTAGGGGTTGTTCCACATATTTAACGCCTAAATCGGCTAACCAATTGCACATTTTTACCGCATTGTCAAGAGTCCATCCGCCATTGGCATCGATGCTCGTTGGAATATTTGGGGCTGATTCTAGCACTGCCATTAGCATAGCTTTATCGGCTTCAATGCCATCGGGACTGCCGAGTTTTACCTTCAAAAATCGCACTTTTGTGACTTGAAACCAATCTCGCAGGCGCTGTGTTGCTTTTTCCGGCGAGTTAATGCCAATTGTGACAGAAGTTGGCACAATTTGGTTGTGATTTAAGCCCCAAAGTTGCCATAAAGGTAATCCGACTTTTTTACCCATCCAGTCGTGCAAGGCTACATCAATAGCAGCACGAGCAGCCGATGGTAATTGATTGTCTATCAAAATTTGCTCGATTTGTTGCCTGTCGGTTGGGGTAAAATTTTTCAAGATGGGAGCAACTTGCTGTAACGCGGCGACAATTGTTTCTGTAGTTTGTCGCGCTTCGCCGATAGAAAATGGGGAAGCTTCTCCAATTCCTTCAATTCCTTCTTGTTCTATAATTACCAATATATTTGTAGATTGGGCAGTGGTGCCGCGACTGATAGTAAGAGCGAAACGTTTGTTTACTGTAAAGGTTTGAATATGAATTTGCATGAGATGGGGTGAGAGGGGTGGTAAGGAGGGAAGCGGCGCTCAAGCGCCTACTACGAACGGCCTACTACAAACGGTGCTAACGCTTGGTAGAATCAGCCAAGTAAGCAAAAACAACTTGAATTGAAGGATAACACTAATCATGGCGTATTTCTGGTTTAAGGCTTTCCACATCATTGGCGTAGTGGTTTGGTTCGCTGGGTTATTTTACCTAGTGCGTCTGTTTATCTATCACGTAGAGGCGAACGAACAACCAGAACCCGCTCGCTCGATTCTTAAGAATCAATATCAGATTATGGAAAAACGCCTCTACAATATCATCACCACGCCAGGAATGCTGGTGACGGTGGCGATGGCAATTGGTTTATTGACTGTGGAGCCTGATATTTTAAAAAGCGGTTGGCTTCATGTCAAGTTGGGCTTGGTAGTTGTCTTACTCGGCTATCATCATTATTGCAGTCGTCTGATGAAAAAGTTGGCAGCAGATGAATGTAAATGGACTAGCAAGCAGTTGCGAGCTTTAAATGAAGCACCGACTTTACTTTTGGTAGTTATTGTTATGCTGGCTGTGTTCAAAAATAACTTACCAACGGATTTGACTGCTTGGGTGATTTTTGGCCTAATTGTAGCGATGGCGGCAACGATTCAGCTTTATGCTAAGAAACGTCAGCGGGATAAAGAAAAACTCTTGACGCAAGCAGTTCAGGAATAGCTAGATAACTCAAGTTGCTAGTTATAAACTTGGGCGTTGCTAATAGCTAATTGCTTGCGAGAATGATGTGAAGCTCACAACAATAATATCCTCCATGAGCCATGAGCCATTAGCCATGAGCATAACTAGCAACTTGAGTTAGATAACCGACTTCTTGGAGAAGTCGGTTATCTGGGTGTTAATATCATCAATACAGTAGTAGCCCAAGTGCTTATGACTTTGACAATTGCAGCGGAACCTGCGCCATTACGAGTTAACGCCGATGGTGTGGTTCTTGTCGGTAAAACCCGCGTACCCCTAGATACTGTGGTTTATGTATTCCAACAAGGAGCAACAGCAGAGGAAATCGTCTATCGCTTTCCATCGCTAAAATTAGCTGATGTATATGCCACAATTGCTTTTTATCTCAATCATCAGCAGGAAGTTGAAACATATTTACAGCAAAGGCAACAACAAGCCCAAGAGATTCGTAAAATGAATGAGGCAAAATTTGACCCTCAAGGCTGGCGCGATCGCCTACTTGCTCGCAAGGCAATGCAGTAAGTATGTTGAAATTGCTGGCAGATGAAAACTTTGATAACACAATTGTTAGAGGCTTGCTGTTATGAAAGTGAATACTCTCCAAGAAATTGAACGTGCGGTCAGTCAATTATCACCAGAAGATCTTGCTGCTTTCCGTATCTGGTTTACAGAATTCGATGCAGCTATCTGGGATCGACAGCTGGAAGCAGATGTGGCTGCGGGTAGGTTAGATGCGTTGGCTGACAAAGCATTGCAAGATTTAAAAGAAGGACGTTGTACCGATTTGTGAAACATCGAGCAACTCCAGATTTTTGGTACTACTATCGACAGTTGCCGAGTGATGTTCAAGAACTCGCAGATTGATGCTACGAGTTGCTTAAGCAAGATCCCCGGCATCCATCGCTGCATTTCAAAAAAGTGGGTCGATTTTGGTCAGTGCGAGTCGGTTTGCACTATAGAGCGCTAGCTGTAGCACAGGATACCGATATAGTTTGGTTTTGGATTGGTTCACATGCAGAATATGACAAACTTTTGGGGTATTGAGAACATCTAATTATTAATGACCCTCAAATGGAATTTGCAACCAATTTTCTAAATAAGATTGCAGTTGTTTTGAAAATTCCATCCGTTGTTCAAATTTCTCGCTTTTGGCTGGCTTTCTTTCTTCATCCAGCATCCAGCCATAGTCGCTTCCCAAACGCAATTTTCCCTGCCAATCTGCAATGGAAATAACCAATTGAGAAGCGGGACTATTATCTACATCTTTAACCCGAAATACGTAATTGAAATTATTTTGCTTGCCAGATGCGACGGTGGAAGGCTGCCCAAATTTCTCTTTCAAGCATTGTCCCACTTTTTCCGCCAAGCCGGGTTTGTCCAAATCTTCTAAGGTTTTGACGGCTAAGGTCAGGGCAAAATAGAATTCTTCGACAGGTACAAATTCGAGTTGCATTGGTAATTGGTAATTGGTAATTGGTAATTGGGAAAAAGCAGATTTAAATGCAATCTAAAATCTGAAATTCCAGGACTGTAGGGTTTTGATCCCACCAGCACAGGTGAGGTCAAATTGCAAGGGGGTGACGGTAATGTAATTATTGCGGATTGCTTGCACGTCGGTTTCAATGTCGGGCGGTATGAAAGGATGGGGTGTGGGTTCTAATTCTTCCTGCAATTCGCCGGTTAACCAATAATAGGTTTTGCCGCGCGGATCGGTGCGTTTTTCAAACACATCGAAGTAGCGGCGGACGCCTTGGCGGGTGATGGCGACGCCGGCGATCGCTTCCCAAGGTACGGGCGGTACGTTAACATTAAGCAGCATCAACTGTGGTAAGGGATTTTCGCCTAATTGTTCCATCAGTTGTTTGGCAAACTTCGCCGCCGCCGCAAAATCACGGGTGACAAAACTGGTTAAACTAAACGCAATTCCGGGAATGCCTTCGATCACTCCTTCCATCGCCGCCGAGACAGTACCAGAGTATAAAACATCCGTGCCTAAATTGGAACCTTGGTTAATGCCAGACAGAACATAATCGGGTTTACTATCCAATAATGCCCACAATCCCAGTTTGACGCAGTCAGAAGGCGTCCCAGAACAAGCCCAAGCTTTTACAGTTGGATGGAAACCTGATTCTACCACCTCGGCGCGGATCGGGTCGTGCAGAGTCAAGCCGTGTCCGGTTGCAGAACGCTCCCGATCCGGGCATACTACCGATATGTCGTGACCTGCTTCGGCTAGGGTATTGGCTAGGGCGCGAATACCAGGGGCAAATATACCGTCATCGTTACTAATTAGTAATTTCATTGAGTCCTATACGCTTCAATTTAGGCATCTTAATTATCTTGCCATCCTAAAATACCGCAGTAACGTTCCGTTGCGATCGCGCATCTCTCGTCTAAACTGGTAAATTGGGACTCCACTGTTAAAATAGCGCCCCCAAAATTTTGATTTTATGACAAATCAGCCTACTGATTTAGAGGCACAACTAGAAGAACTCAAGCAACAAGGGCAACAAGCGATCGCTTCTGCTGCCACTTTAGATCAAATCGAACAGTTGCGCGTCGCCTATCTGGGTAAAAAAGGTCAACTGTCCCAGATTTTAGGGGGTTTGGGTAAATTATCCCCGGAGCAACGCCCTCGCATCGGCGCCGTCGCCAACGTTGTTAAAGAAGCTTTGCAAACAGCTTTAGAACAAAAGCGGGAAGCTTTACAAGTTGCCCAAATTCAAGCTCAACTCGAAGCCGAAACCCTCGATGTCACCATGCCGGGAGTTTTCTTTCCCCAAGGTCGGTTGCATCCCCTCAATAGTACCATCGACCGCGCTTTAGATATTTTTGTCGGTCTTGGTTACACCGTCGCCACCGGCCCGGAAATGGAAACCGATTACTATAATTTTGAGGCACTCAATACCCCCGCCGATCACCCCGCCCGCGATATGCAGGATACTTTTTACCTGCCGGATGGAAATTTGCTGCGCACCCATACTTCTTCCGTCCAAATTCGCTACATGGAAGAAAACGATCCGCCCATTAGAATTGTCGCGCCCGGTCGAGTATATCGTCGCGATACCGTCGATGCTACCCACTCGGCAGTTTTCCACCAAATCGAAATTTTAGCCATCGATGAGGGTCTGACTTTTACCGATCTCAAAGGCACAATTCGGGTATTTTTGCAACAGATGTTTGGCGATGAATTGCCCGTCCGCTTCCGCGCCAGTTATTTTCCCTTTACCGAACCTTCGGCAGAAGTTGACGTACAATGGCGCGGCAAATGGCTGGAAGTCATGGGCTGCGGCATGGTCGATCCAAACGTGCTAAAAGCCGTAGGATACGATGCAGAAGTTTACACTGGATTCGCTGCCGGTTTTGGCGTAGAACGCTTCGCAATGGTGCTGCACCAAATTGATGATATCCGCCGTTTGTATAGCAGCGATTTGCGGTTTTTGCGCCAGTTTTAATTGGCTAATCGCTAATTGCTAATTGCTAATTGCTTATAGGAATATTTTCCAACTCTTCCATTAGCCATTAGCTATTAGCGATTTACATCTGTCTGTAGATAGAGAAGTGCTTACTGCTATAAGTATTGAGTTGTGATAATTTTGTTAACGATCTATGTCGATCGGTTTTTAAACCTCTATTCTTAGCTGTAGTATCAAATCCAAATAAAAGATTAATTTTTTGTGGTAGTTTGTGAGGTAATTTCTATGGCATCCTCAACAGTGCATCAGCTTTTTGAATTCGGCTATAAAGACGCAACCAGAGGAAATCAGCCACAATCAAATGCCATTCAGTACTTGCAAGGATATGCCGCTGGTTCGGTAGCCGCCGATCAAGTACTGGTGGCGCGCTTGGATCGCATTCGACAAATTAAAGCCTCGCTAGTGTGGCATTAATCCGCAAGAGGTTAAGAAAGCAACCGAGTGGAGGCTCTTGCGTAGTTATACCTATTTCTAAAGTAAGATCGATCGCCCAGCTCATGCTACGCTAACCCCACTGGTTTCTCGCTTTATGGAGATTAAAGGGAATTGTTGTCAAAGTACGCGGTACATTTGCCTTAGCACAGCGACAGAATAAATCTTTCTTCCCATTACCCTCGTTCCCACGGCTCTGCCTGGGAACGCCATTACCCATTAATCAAACTCAAGAGGCCACAAATCTGATATGGCTAATTCCCAGCCAGGGAGTAATTCTGGCAGTGTAAGTATATCACCGCTTTGCAACACGACTGGATCTTGATTGAGTCGATAAACCGTTACCGTTAATCGATCGGGGTCGATGAGAATGCCGACAGTAGATCCCAGTTGCAAAAATAGCTGAATTTTTGCTTCAAGTGGCTTAATACGGTCGGTTTTGGACTTCACCTCTACCATTAAATCTGGCACTAATTGTACAAAGTCGCGCTGGGTTTTTTTGAGTCTTTCTGCACGCACAAATGAAACATCAGGCGTGGGTAGATTCCTGGGTTCATTCCCGTTTTCTGTCGTTTTTGAAGCTTCAAGGCTAGGTAAAATAAAGCCTGCACTCGAACCAGTGACTCGTCCTAGCTTGCGTGGTCTTACCCAATTGCAAAGCTGTATGGCGAACTCAGTAGCAATTTCGCTTGATTGGTAATCGCTTGGACTCCTGACTAAAATGTTTCCTTCTACTAATTCCATTCGCCAATCGGGATGTTCTGCTTGCAGTTTCTCCAAATCTGAAATAGTGAGAGACATAAGGGTAACCTCAATGCTGACATCATTAGAATTTCAAATAACAGAATTGCAAATCTGCCATCTAAAATCTAAAATCTGCAATTTCCAATGGCAAATCTGCAATTCTGTTATCTAAAATCTGCAATTACTTACAGCGATCGCAACACCCACACCGCATTTTTTCCGCTTCTAAACCAAACCCAAACGCGCGTAATAAATACTTCCAGCGACAATCGCGAGTATTGAGATACTCCGCCATTTGTTGCGCGGCGTCGAGTTGATTATAAGTCGGCATTTTGGCAGTATTATTGATCGTGTAATGAAACGGATCTTGCCAGGTTAGCTGTCCGGTACTGTGGAGGAGAGACAATGCGATCGCCCCCTCAGAAAATTGTCGCGCTACTGCATCAACTTCCCCGGTTTTGGGTAATTTTTTAGCCAGTTTTTGGGCTTTTTGTTGTTGCGAGCGCATCTGATTCTCAAAATACTGTCGCCTTTGCTTATCTTCTGGATCTAACCATCCAGTCGGTTCGCTTACCAAAGTAAAAGCATCCGCTGCATTCCCATCTCTTCCCGCTCGTCCAATTTCTTGGACATATTCCGATAATAATAAAGGCGCGTGAAAGTGAATTACCCATCTAACGTCGGGTTTATTTATCCCCATGCCAAAAGCAGACGTGCAAACCACAAACTGCATTTTTCC
This sequence comes from Microseira wollei NIES-4236, assembly GCF_020521235.1. Classification (GTDB taxonomy): domain Bacteria; phylum Cyanobacteriota; class Cyanobacteriia; order Cyanobacteriales; family Aerosakkonemataceae; genus Microseira; species Microseira wollei. The sequence continues at coordinate 18,883 of NZ_BLAY01000050.1, forward strand.
ATTTAACCAAAATGCTTCTATTTCCCGTCTTTCCTCTGGACTTAACCCCGCGTGATACGCTGCGGTGGCATATCCCAATCTACCCAACCATGCGGCTAAATTTTCGCTATCTTTTCGCGTGCGGACGTAAATTAACCCTGATTTTTGAGGTCGAGCTTGGATAAATTTTAGCAACTGTTGGCGGCGCGATCGCGGCGTGCAAACCCTTTGCACTTTTAGCCGCAAATTCGGACGATATGGGTTGAGTCTAAACACCTCTGGTTGTTGCAATTGCAGCACATCCCGGATCGTTTTTTGCGCCGCTGGGTCGGCGGTGGCGGTGAAAGCTGCGATCGCTATTAAAGTCCCCGCTGACTTAGACTTTAATAAAGCCGAACGCACCGTCCCCAATCTTCTATAAGCAGGGCGAAATGTCTCCCCCCACTGCACCAAACAATGCGCTTCATCTAAAATTATGCCGTTGATTTTTATCTGCGGTTGCGATAACCTTTCCCACACTGGCGCACTCAGTAACGTTTCTGGCGAAAGATATAACAACCTCAACTTTTGTTGTTCTATTTTATATAGCGTCTGCTTCCGTTCTAAGGATGGCAGTTCGCTATGTAACAAACCCGCCGGTAACCCACGCTGGCGCAATTCTTGCACCTGATTTTCCATTAATGCCACCAGGGGAGATACCACCAATGTTAAGCCATTTTGCAACAATGCCGGCAGTTGAAAGCAAATCGACTTTCCCCCACCCGTCGGCATCACTACCAATGCGTCTTTCCCCGATAACAAGCTGCGAACTATTTCCCCTTGGGGCGCGCGAAATTCTTCATATCCCCAAATCCTTTCAAACGCGGCGCGCACTTCCTCCCAGCTTTTTTCCCCTCGCTGCATCAGTGTTTAAAGTAATATGTTGTTATATTGATTGTTCCCAAATTTTTGCTATAATTATCTCATACTCGAAATCTGTGCAAAATTTTTATAAAACTCAATATTCCCATTTTAAGATTATTTTACCAAAAATCATCAAAAATTCCCACCCCTTGCTTTTCTTTAAAATTTTTGATATTATATCTTATAATGGTAATATGTAAACTTTTATATTATGCGCAAACATCTCCATTATGAGATGAGTGTAAACAAAAGACGGAAAAAAGTCAAGCCCCTTGCTTGCCTGAAAAAAACCTGATATTATATTTTAAAATGGGAATATATGAAAATTTGTGTGAGGCGCAAACATCTCCATTATGAGATGAGTGTAAACAAAAGACGGAAAAAAGTCAAGCCCCTTGCTTGCCTGAAAAAAACCTGATATTATATTTTAAAATGGGAATATTTTAATTTTTATTGGAAGCGCAAACATCTCCATTATGAGATGAGTGTAAACAAAAGACGGAAAAAAGTCAAGCCCCTTGCTTGCCTGAAAAAAACCTGATATTATATTTTAAAATGGGAATATGTGAAAATTTGTGTGAGGCGCGAATATTTCGATTATGAGATGAGTATAAACAAAAGACGGAAAAAAGTCAAGCCCCTTGCTTGCCTGAAAAAAACCTGATATTATATTTTAAAATGGGAATATGTGAAAATTTGTGTGAGGCGCGAATATTTGGATTATGAGATGAGTATAAACAAAACACGGAAAAAAGTCAAGCCCTATGCCCTTAGAAATTATCGCTCATCGGGGATATTCAGGGATCGCACCCGAAAACACCCTAGCAGCTTTTTATGCCGCGATAGAAAAAGGTGCAAACTCGATTGAATTCGATGTCCAGTTATGCTCTGACGGCGAGTTTGTCATCATCCACGACGCGACATTAGAAAGAACGAGCAACGGGATCGGTAACGTCAGAGAAAAAACCTTAAAAGAGTTAAAACAACTAGATGCGGGTAGTTGGTTTGACCCAAAATTTGCTTTGGAAAGAATACCGACATTGAGAGAGGGGTTGGAGGCAATTAAAAATTTAGATAAATTTGCCTATCCAGAAGTGAAAGGATCGGAGAATTGGACAGATAGGGATGCCGAAAAATTTGTGCAAATTTTAGTTGAAACGGGATGGGAAGAAAGATGTATAGTTCTGTGTTTTAAAGATAAATTGCTAGAGCAAGTTAGAGAAAGGTCAAGCAAAATTATTTTAGGATATCTGGTTGCTGACGCAGCGGTGTATGCAGAAAAGTTGCCCAAAGCTGCTGCGGATGGGAGAGCGGTTATGATGAGTCAATATAATACTGTACTAAAAAATCCCTTTTTAATTGAAGCTAGCAGAAATCAAGGGATTGATGTAGGTGTTTGGACGGTGGATAGTCAGTCAGATTTGCAGAAATTAGTTAATCTGGGTGTGGTGCGGATTGCGACTAATTCGCTTGTGGAAAAACAGGAGTTTTTTCCATCATAACCCCGATGCCGCACGCTGCGGTCTACCGCCAGCGCCTCTGTCATGTTATGCCGCTGGGAACGCGAGTGCGTGCGGTCGGCATATCGCTCATCTCCCCCTCCAGTCGTAGGGTGAGATTTGCCAGTTACTAGGAGTAGTTTACCATGCTTCAACCCAATAAACTATTTCTGATGCCGAGCTATCAATCGCTACTCCATAGTGTTCGGCATGATTCCACCTACACTCTGATCCGCCTCTAGTATCTTCAAGGACTAATATTTCATAAGTAGGCAGAAAGGATTGATTTTTATTTCCGCAGGTATAGCAGTTATAGTCATAGCGTATAGTCCAGTTCCCATCGTTAGTGGGGCATATATACTCTGTAGGACTGTTGTTTTTGCTACCCCACTTGTATCTGCGTTTAGCCAGAGGTCGATATTGAGACTGAAGACTTGTTATCTTCTTAGGAGGTAATTTCATTTTTAGTTGAAAAATAGTGGTTCCTTGGAGAAAACCCGGTAAGAAATAAAGATGGACGTTGGTGGCATCAGTTGGAATGTCATAGGGAAAATGTTTTACTAATGCCCAAGCGGGGTCAAATTGACTCCGAATTTCCTGATAGCGCTTTATATCGGTTATCTCTTGAGTGGCGCTGTCAAAAGTAGATTTTATTGTCCAAACAATTCCGCCAACAGCAACAAGAGCAACAAGCCCAAGAAAAGTTAAAACTGTCATGCCAATTTTGACAAGGCGCTGTCGGTTCATGGGGTTGGACACTCCTCAATATCCATCAGCTAAATTTTACACGGGGAATTTTATTGAAAAAACTGTATGTAATATGCGATCGCTCAAGCATAATTATTCGGATTATCCGTCAGCAATCCTTCAGATTGAGCCATATCGAGCAAGCGATTATCGGCAGAGATAAAAACTAATTGCTCCTGCGGTATTTGAGCCAAGTTAGATTGAAAGCGCAACGCAGACGCTAGTTGAACAGCATCATAGGCGCGTAGGGGATATTGAATAACCAATTCGCCTGCTGTTTCAATCAACGCTTGGTCAATTTCGATGAGTTCGTACTGGTTTTCAAAGTCTTCGCGAAAGTGTTGCACCACTAAGTTGAGATCGCTCGCAGATAGACTTCCCTCGCGTTGACGGCGTGCTAAAGCGCTGAGTACTTCTACCCAAGTTATCTGAGCGAGCGCGATTTGGTTACCCGTAGCAACATCGGTAATAGATCTAATCCAATTACTCCCAGTTTCAGCAATATAGCGTTTCACCAAAGCGCTAGTATCCAAGAAGTAGGCATTTACCACGCGCCGCGTGCCTCTATAATCGTTTCTGAGAGCGGTTTTCCTGGAATTTTCACCAGTTTTCTAGCTTGTTGACGCCGCGATAGTTCAGCTTTATCGACTTGACCCCGTTTAGAAGAAGGAAGACGCAGCAATCCTTGGTCAATGAGCGACTGCAAAACCTCTTGTAACTCGTTTTTTGGTTCTCCTGGCGAAACTTGCGGCACTATTGTTAGTTGCACCGTTTGACCTTCACTTAGAGACACGGGATTTAAAGGACGCAAAACCCCATTTTCATACACCGCAACAATAGTTTCAGACATAATTTTAATTTGAATGGATAGCTATATTTTAAATCCGAGGCAGAGCCTCGACGACCTCGTTCCCAGGCAAGAGCCTGGGAACTAGATCCGGGAGGCTCTGCCTCTGGAAGAGATAGCACTTAAACAGTTGTGCCAGCGGGAGGTTTTTCCCCTGTTTGGTTTTGCTCTTGCTGCAACGCTGCATAAAGACGATTGAGCGCATTTACATAAGCCTGCGCCGAAGCGACGATAATATCCGTATTCGCAGCATGACCGGCGAAAATTCGCTCGTTATGTTTGAGGCGAATTGTCACGGCACCAATTGCATCGATGCCATCAGTTACTGACTGAACGGAGAATTCAATTAACTGATTTGGCACGTTGACAACACGATTAATCGCCTTATAAACCGCATCTACTGGTCCGGTTCCAATTGCAGCATCGGTTAATTCTTCACCCTCTGGCGTGCGAAGCATTACAGTCGCTGTTGGACGCGCATTGCTGCCGCAAGAAACCTGTACTAATTCTAAGCGGAATAAATCGGGAGCTTGTTGAATTTCATCGTTAACAATTGCTTCCAAGTCCCAATCAGAAATTTCTTTCTTTTTATCCGCCACTTCTTTGAACTTGACGAAGGCTTTATTTAAATCTGCATCCGACAGTTCAAATCCCAACTCTTTTAAGCGGGTGCGAAACGCATTGCGACCGGAATGTTTGCCGAGTACGATTTGATTATCCGTCAAACCGATTAACTGGGCATCCATAATTTCGTAGGTGAGTTTATTTTTTAACACCCCATCTTGGTGGATGCCAGATTCGTGAGCAAAGGCATTTGCGCCTACAATTGCTTTATTCGGCTGTACGAACATCCCGGTTAAATTAGAAACCAATCGAGATGTTTTGTAAATTTGGTGCGTGTCGATATTGGTTAGCGGTGCTTCTGATTCTGGTGCGCGTCCCAAGAACGGATTAAAATATTGTCGCCGCACGTGCAACGCCATGACTAATTCTTCTAATGCGGCATTTCCGGCGCGTTCCCCAATGCCGTTGATCGTGCATTCTAATTGCCTCGCGCCATTTTTAACTGCTTCGAGGAAATTCGCTACTGCCAAACCCAAGTCATTATGACCGTGGACGGAGATAATTGCTTTATCGATATTGGGGACATTTTCTTTAATGCCGCGAATTAACGCGCCAAATTCGGCAGGGGTGGTATAACCGACGGTATCGGGGATGTTAACAGTTGTTGCACCGGCTGCGATCGCTTGCTCCAACACTTGATAAAGAAACTCCGGATCGCTGCGTCCGGCGTCTTCGGGAGAAAATTCCACATCTTCCACCAAAGACTTGGCATAGGCGACCATCTCTGGAGCGATCGCCAATACTTCTTTGCGAGTTTTTTTGAGCTTATACGTAAGATGGATATCCGACGTAGCAATAAACGTGTGTATTCTTGGTTTTGCTGCGGGTTTGAGTGCTTCTGCTGCTGCCTGAATATCCTGCCGGGTGGCGCGTGCCAAACCGCATATAATCGGCCCAGTTTCGGTTCCGACGGCTTGAGCAATTTTCTGTACTGCGGCAAAATCTCCCGGACTGGCGAAGGGGAACCCAGCTTCGATGACATCTACACCCAGTCGAGCCAGTTGACGAGCAATTGTCAGCTTTTCGTCTACGTTTAGGGTAGCTCCTGGCGACTGTTCCCCATCTCGAAGCGTGGTATCGAAAATGATGATGCGGTCTGGTTTAGCGTTCATAGCTGAATCTGAGAATGTTTGGACAATTGCTCTTGTTCTATATTTTAGAATGGGCCGTCAAACCCAAGCATTTTTGCGACGATTTTCTTAAAGGATGCTCAATTTTCCCGTTCAACGTCAAAGTTTTTACACTAGTTAGATCGAACGGGGACTTGCTTGCTCCTCTGGCGCTTGACCGAACAGGGAGAGCGAGGGGGGAGATTTTTTTCCTGATGCAATCTTCGAGCCAAAGCAGGTAACAGTTCGCGGTGCTTGGTTCATCCGCTTTTGGCGTAACGAACCCAGGGATTGCGTACTGCGGGAATGCCGCGTCTCCTTAGCTCTTTCGCAGCCATGTCCCAATTACCAATTACCAATACCTAATAGTCAACTTTTTCTATTTGTGGTCTAATATCATTCAAATCTATGTACTGATCCGTCGCATTACGTAATTCTCTTGCTATCATCCCTTCCGTTGATACAACTGTTATATGCGTATTTTTCGACCTTAACAGTTCAATTGCCCTTTCAAAATCGCCATCGCCGCTGAATAAAACCACTCGGTCGTACTGATCGACTGTATTAAACATATCCACGACTATTTCTATGTCCAAATTAGCTTTTTGCGAGTAGCGACCCGAACTATCATCATAATACTCTTTGAGGATTTTGGTGCGAACCGTGTAACCCAGACTAATCAAAGCATCTCGGAAGCCTCGCTGATCCTGGGGGTCTTTTAATCCGGTGTACCAGAAGGCATTGATTAGCTTTGTTCCCGGTTCGCTTGTAAAGTACTCCAAAACACGTCGAGGGTCAAAAAACCAACCATTTTTTTGTTGAGCGTAGAACATATTGTTCCCGTCTACAAAAATAGAAAGACGGTTCATTGAGTAACCCATAGAAACTTAGACCTAAAATTACTAGAAGAGAATTTAAAGCAATACTCGATTATACCAATTCTGCTTAAAGTTTAGTTAATAATTAACAATCTATCGGTGCGTTCAGCCTTTTGCTAACCTCCCTCTAGGGACAGAATTATGGGATTAATCGAGTTTTAAAGGCTGCTAGCCCTTGATTGAGTGGGATTAAGACCACTCGTCTATCTAAAACTCTACCTTAAACGGGTAAAACATAGGACACTGTGCTTGGCAGACTTATAATTTCGTGACTTTTGGAACCCAGGCTCCTGGGAACCTGACGATACTTACTCAGCAAATCCGGCTGGGTACAACGAGGTCAGCGCGTTATATTGCGATTACAACTAGCAAGGGAATATATCATATAGAGTGCAGAAGGCGAAAGCCGAAGCGGTTTAACACGGGCTTGCTGGTTTCTCGGCTGGCTGGATAATTGGTTCTATAATCATAGCGATCGCTTTCTGGGTAAGGGTTGAAAAAGCTTCTGGTGCATCGGGTGCTGCAAGATCCGAAGTAGGCATACCTATAAAAAACCATTATCCAAAAAGGCCGAAGCACTTTTTTCCGGTTGTGCTGGTTCGTTGACCTTTGCGATCGTTCTTTCCCAGCACGCTCAAGGTCAGCATTTGACCGCCGTGAGCGAAAGTGGGTGCTTAAGCTGGGGAATACTATAATTCACACTGGCACTTTCCTGACACGAAAGGTGGCGCGCGACAAGACTCCCAGAGCTAACAAGCTCGCCATTAGCCATTAGCCATTAGCCATTAGCCATTAGCCATTAGCCATGATTCACTATCTATGACCGCATCAAGTATATTTGCTGGTTTTCGCCGCAAAAGCAACCCCAACCCCTAAGGGAAAGGCGTTCGAGTTACCTGGGAGTCTGGGTTGGTATGGATGCCGCTAGGGTATTGCAGATAGCATACTGGTGAGAGTAGCTGTTTGCTTTTAGCGCTGATGCCAGAACCAGCTATGGCTCCTCCACTTTATAGGTGAAGATGTTATCAATAATTTTTTTAAACTGAAGTGCGACTCAATCATTACTGTTACAGCAATCAATTGCAACCCCTGATATGGCAGATGAACGTACCCTAACATTAACCAGCTCCAATGCTTCTGCCAAGAGTTCTGCGGCAGCAAACCCCATCACCGGGGGGACGCGCCAATATTCCCGTCTGGCGCGCTTAGGCCATATACTGACGGGAGCTTGCGCTTTAGGAGCAGCGATCGCTACCGCAGCCAATACAAATTTAGTCCGGCTGATGGAATACCAGGCGCAAATGTTATTTTTTGAACTGCGCGGCCCGGTAGAAGCCCCAGAAAATATTGTCATCTTGGCGATTGATAACGAGTCTTTAAAGCAAGCAGATATCTATCTGAGTGCGCCCCAACAGTATGCCTACTTGGAACCGATACAAACTTGGCCTTGGAAACGCGCCGCCTATGCCAAGGTCATAGATAAAATCATGGCTGCTGGCGCCCGTTCTGTTGCGGTAGATGTAGTATTCGATCGACCCAGCAAGTACGGAGAGGCAGATGACCAACAGTTGCGCCAAACCTTGCAGCGCTATGCCGGTAAAGTGACTTTAGGCGCAGTTTACGAAGATATCCAGTCGAACCAGGGGACGGTTAACCAGCTAACCCAACCCCTTGCCCAATTTTTGACCCAACCCTTTTCTGTTGGCTCGATTAATTTCCCCCTAGAGCCAGATGGCAGAATTCACAGATTGGGCAGCGAATACCGCAAGCTACTAGAACAAACGTACAAAAAGGAATTAGTTGATGAGTTTAAACACTTGTCGGTAGCAACGCCCTCGTTTGGGGAAGCAGCCATAACTGCATCGGGATTAAATTATGCCAAACCAAAAGGGGATCGCATTCACTATTGGGGTCCAGCGGGTACGTTTAAACAAATACCTTTCTGGTACGTACTCGACCCAATTAACTGGAATGGCTATCTGCAACAGGGAAGCTATTTCAAAGACAAAATCGTGCTAATTGGACCAACGGCGACCGAGTTGAAGGATTTTCACAAAGCACCGTTTTCCCAAAGTTGGCTGTATCCCGATCCCTTAGCGGGAGTAGAAATTCACGCCAATGCGATCGCAACTTTACTACAAGGCAAAACCCTGCAACAAATCCTTCCCCACACCCCCCTCAAAGGTTTATTTGTCTTGCTGTTTAGCGTTGGTGCAGGCTGGTGGTTAAGCAACCGAAAACGCTGTTTAACCCGGTTTGGCTGGACAGTTGGGATTGTGGTCGCTTGGAGCGGGATCGGCTATATTGCCTTTGTTTATGGTGGCTTAATTGTACCCGTTGCCGTGCCGGTGTTTGCGATCGCCCTGTCGGGTGTTTCCTACCTCACCACGGGAGTCGCCATCTGCCAACTGAAAAAACGCGATCTCCGCATACTCGTAGAAAGCAATGCCACCTTGCCTGAAGTAGGGGATATTCTCGATACTCTGGATGACTTAAACCCGGTACCAGTGCAGTCCAAAGCACCCGTAACAATTAAATCCCAATCTGCACCGCTCAATTCAGTTCCAGCACCCATCAATTCAACACCCGCAACTAACAACAAAATCATCGGCTTTCGCTACGAAATTGTCAGAGTTTTGGGTCAAGGAGGTTTTGGCGAAACCTATATTGCTTGCGACACCCAACGCCCCGGAAAGCCGAGATGCGTCGTCAAGCAACTCAAACCCGCTTTTAAAGACGCCAAGCACATGAAACTCGCCCGACGATTATTCGCCACCGAAGCCGAAGTCCTGGAAAAAGTCGGTCAACACGCTCAAATCCCCCAGTTGCTGGCTTATTTTGAAGAAAACGAACAATTTTATCTGGTTCAAGAATGCATCGACGGACATCCACTCGATGAAGAATTGCTCATCGGCAGACAACTCCCCGAATCTATAGTCATCAACATGTTGCAAGAAATCTTGCAAATATTGGAATTTGTCCACAAACAAGGCGTCATCCACCGAGATATTAAACCCAGCAATATTATCAGGCGGGAAAAAGACGGTAAATTAGTTCTAATCGACTTTGGTGCGGTTAAAGAAATCAACACCCAACTGCTAGAAAACGAAGGAAAAAGCCGCTTTACAGTCGGAATTGGCACCCAAGGTTATGCCCCCAGCGAACAATGCGCGGGGCGTCCGCGATTCAATAGCGATATTTACGCCGTCGGTATAATGGGCATTCAAGCTTTAACTGGACTACCCCCCCATCAGTTAGTGCAAGACCCAGAAACGGGAGAATTACTGTGGACATCCAAGGCAAAAGTCAGCGAAGAACTGGCAGAAGTTATTAGCAAAATGGTGCGCTACGACTTCCGCCAGCGCTATCAAATTGCCTCAGAAGCCAGGGAAGCGCTATTAAAATTAACTAATTTTTCCCCCGAGAGCGTGACTCAGGCAGATGATATGATAGATAATTTCGCTCCGGAAAACATCGACGACTTTACCCAACCTTGGTCCGATAGGCAAGAGGAGGAAGACGAGGCTACCAAACCTTGGACTGGTATGCCCCAGGAGGAAGACGAGGCTACCAAACCTTGGACTGGTATGCCCCAGGAGGAAGACGAGGCTACCAAACCTTGGACTGGTATGCCCCAAGAGGAAGACGAGGCTACCAAACCTTGGACTGGTATGCCCCAGGAGGAAGCAGAGGAGCAGGTGAGCTCAAGAGCACAGGAGTAGTGTTGGGGCGGGTTTTACCAACCATTCTGTGGAAAGAAACTGGGTTTCTGTGAAAAATTGTGGAGCAAGGAAAGAGATCTAGGTCGAAACCCGGTTTCTTTTCTCGTTAAACCCGCCCCTACTTGCGTTATTAGCTATTAGCGCTGTGACTCATAACTAATAACTATTGACTATTGACTACTGACTATTTTTCAACTGCCAACCCGGTTTAACAACCTGACGTGGGCGAGCAATAACTAGGCAATCATCGGGTACATTTTCCGTTACAACAGATCCGGCGGCAACGGTGACATCGGTTCCCAGGGTTACTGGCGCAACCAAAACGCTATTAGAACCTGTTTTCGTGCGATCGCCAATCAAGGTAGGATGCTTCTTGACGCCGTCGTAGTTTGCCGTAATCGTACCCGCACCGATATTTACCTTAGAACCCAACGTGGCGTCTCCCAAATAAGACAAGTGGGCGACGTTAGTGCGATCGCCCAAGGTAGTATTTTTCAGTTCGACAAAATTCCCGATGCGACAAGATTGTCCCACCTGGACTTGACAGCGTAAATGGGCATATGGTCCGATGCTAGTTCCACCTGCAACAACGCTATTGATCGCCACCGAATACAGCACCGTCGTATTCTCGCCGATGTGGCTATTTTCAATTAAACTACCGGGGCCGATACGACAACCCGAAGCGATCGTTGTAGTCCCGCGCAAATGGGTTTGAGGTTCGATAATCGTATCCGGTTGGATCTGTACCGTATCATCGATGGTGATGCTGTCTGGGTCGATCAGCGTCACCCCCGCAGCCATCCACTTATCTTTGACCCGCGCTTGCAAGATATTGTAAGCCGTTGCCAGTTGCTTGCGATCGTTGATCCCCAGGACTTCCTCGTAGTCCTCCACCTCCATCACCATCACCGGCGAGAGATAATTTACCGCATCGGTTAGGTAGTATTCTTTCTGATCGTTATTAGCCTGAAGTTGAGGTAAAACTTTTTCCAGATCTGCCCAACGGAAGCAGTAGACTCCAGCATTGACGCGGTGATTTTGTTTTTGAGCTGCCGAGCAGTCCCGGTCTTCTACAATTTGTTTAAGCATATTGTTCCCGTGGCAAAATACGCGCCCATACCCGGCAGGATTGGGCAGATTCGCCGTCAGGATCGTAGCCGCGTTTTGGTTGGATTTGTGAACTTCAATCAGTTGCTCAAGGGTTTCCGGACGCAGGAGGGGAATATCCCCGTTTAAAACCAGCAAATCCCCATCGAAGCCTTCTAGATAGGGCAATAACTGCTGAATAGCATGTCCGGTTCCCAACTGCTGCTGCTGTTCGACAAATTCCACATCCGGGTGCGACTGCAACGCAGCTTTTACTTGCTCCCCCTGATAGCCAACGATCGCAAACCGCCGCTTGGGCGCCAGACCTTGACAGCTATCGAGTACTCGTTCGACGAGACTTCGCCCTCCCAAAGAATGCAACACTTTGGGCAAAGTGGATTTCATGCGAGTTCCGCGTCCCGCCGCTAGAATTGCTACCGCTACCATAGACAACAACAGGTATGAGAATGGAAAACTGAGGAGTACTCAAAAGCGATTCTACTAGGAGAGGGAGTGGGAAGGGAAAAATTTTATCGGTAGCCGTTCCTCAAAACCTCTGCAACAGGACTTAGGCAAAGAAACAAAGGGCGATCCGAAAAATCGTGGGTTTGGCAAGGAGAAATCAACTCTGAAACCGGGTTTCTGGCAACGCCCTTGCGTAAGTCCTGTGCAAATCTCGGCAGAGATCGGCAGATCTAGGAACGACTCAGCCAGGCACATGGGCATGCCTACCTTGGGGAAGCCGCGACACCTACAGATGAACGCCCGTCTGTAGCAACTGTCGAACTAGGTTAACCAATAGCGACTCAGGTTTATAAGTCCGTGCCTAGTTCCAAGTAAGCTGCCTCAACATTGTCGAGGCAAACCTTACCTAAAGCAGATCGGGAGCATTTCATCCACCGTGATTCATCCGGTGGATGAAATGCGACAAGGGCTTATTTATTCGCAGTCAGCACCGAGAATATTAACTTTTGTGAGGGAGCCGCGCCAGCCATAAACAGTTGTAAGATTGAAACAGGTCGATAAAACATAACGCCATGATTACATAGGAATTCAAAGCCAAAGGAAAAATTGAGCAGTACCGAAAAATAGATGAAGCTATCCGTACATGCCAATTTATTCGCAATAAAGCAATAAGATTTTGGATGGATAATCGTGGCGTTAAGTTGTTTGAACTGGGCAAATTAAGTGCGGTTTTGGCTAAAGAATTTGAATTGGCAAGTCTTCTAAATTCTCAAGCCAGACAAGCGGCTACCGAGAGAGCATCATTCTCGATTCAACGTTTTTACTCAAACTGCAAAGCTGGGAAACAGGGTAAAAAAAGTTACCCAAAATTTCAAAAGAGAAACCGTTCCGTAGAATACAAGCAAACGGGATGGAAGCTCTCAAAAGAACGCAAATACATCGATTTCATCGACAAAAACAATATTGGTAGGTTAAAAATCGTTGGCACAATCGACCTGCACTACTATCAAATCGACCAAATTAAGCGGGTCAGAATTATTCGGCGCAGCGATGGATATTACGTTCAATTCGTCATAGACGCGGAACGGAATATCGATATCCAACCGACTGGTAGAACCATCGAATTGGATGTTGGATTGTCAGCTTTCTACACCGATTCGCAAGGTAACAAGGTAGAAAATCCCCGTCACCTGCGTAAATCGGAGAAAGCCTTGAAGCGATTGCAGCGCCGGGTTTCTAAAAAGGAAAAGGGGTCTCGCAATCGGAAGCGCGCGATTAATCGGTTAGGGCGCAAGCATTTAAAAGTTTCCCGCCAGCGTAAAGAGCAATGCCCTTAAAGCGGCTTTGTGCGTAATAAAATCTAACGATTTTGTGGCGTTCGAGAAACTGCTTGTTCGCAATATGGTGAAAAACCGCCATCTAGCCAAGTCTATCAGCGACGCTGCTTGGTCGCAGTTTACCGAGTGGTTGGAGTATTTGGGCAAAGTTTACGGTCGGATTGTGGTGGGAGTACCGCCACAATATACCAGCCAAAATTGCTCTAATTGCGGTCAAAATGTGAAAAAGTCGCTGTCAGTACGCACCCATATTTGCCAATGTGGATGCGTTTTAGATCGCGATCATAATGCGGCAATCAATATTTTGGATAGAGCGCACCAAACAGACTGGCTATCAATTGAGTACCGCAGGGCATTCGGGAATTCAAGCTTGGGGAGAGACGATCCTCTACTCGGATTTGGCAACAAGTCTGGGCAAGATTTCTCAGTGAACCAAGAATCCCCCGTCTTTTAAGCGGGGGAGTGTCAATTAGCAATAAGGATGACAGAAGATGTCAAATTACCAGGACTTACGCAAACACCAAAGTTTCTCTGAAAAATCTTCGACTTGGAACTAGAGAGCGCAGCAAGAAACTTTGGTGATAGGAACGCCCTTGCGTAAGTCCCGATTACGTTTCTCTTGAGGTTGAACATATTCAGCCAAAATCAAAGCGCCAGAAACTGCAACTTAATTCTTCTCCACTTCTACCCATAGCTACTCATTTTTGGGTATGTCTGATATGATTTGGTCAACTAATTCTCGCTTGCCGTTCTTTCCATTCAAAAACGGTTTTTAATTTTTCCCTTACACCTTCTCGAATATTAAAACCAACAGGTTTCCGTCAAAAGGTTCGTCTGCTCAAGGTTTGGCGCCTAATTTGTGTTTTTTATTTCCTGGCATACATAATCGCTGTAAATATTGCTATATTAATATATAACACGTTTAAAGGTTAACCGATGGCAACTCTCACGTATGTTAAAGGATTACCGACAATAGCAGCATAACTGAGTAGCTTAGGATTCACAAATATGCAGATGTTTCTTGCTGCTTACAGTCAGGTATTTCACTCTTGCTCCTGTGAAACAGCTAATCATATTCTGGCTGGAAACAATTTAAACAAATCCAGTTGTAACACTCACTTACAGACAACTTACGGAATCTCAAAGCGTTATGGCAATGGTGTTATTTCTGATGCTCAAGGCGCGGTTGATGCATCCAAAAAGCATCGAAAACTTCACATTGAGAAATTAAAAGGTAAACTAGAATTTATCATCAACAAAAAGCGGTTTTCAGTTCGCCTTGAGTATTGCCAGCCAGTCCATGGAAGCGATGGATACAGCTACGCCGAAATCTCTGCAAGAGCCAGTTATTTGCTCGAGTTATGAAGAGATTTTTGTACTCAGCAGTCAGCCCCAAAAAAGCAAAACGATCCGCTGAACTCGTTTGGGAACCGATGTCGCCCAATTGTCAACTCATGAAGCTAAAGTCGCTGTTTTTTCCACCAAACTGCTGCCTTTAGCGTTCTCATGCTTGACCTTTGCTTTCAGGACGACGGTGCGAATAAACTTGGTAAATTGCTCCACCAGTTCGGGATTGCGCCAACCTTTAGCAGTTTCTGCCGCAATAATTTCTAAAGCTTTTTCGGGGGTGAAAGCCACTTTGTAAGGCCGTTCGCTGGTCAGGGCGTCGTAGATATCGATGATTTGAAATACCTGCGCCAAAAAGGGAATTTCATCCCCGGCGAGGCGATCTGGGTAGCCCGAACCATCCCAGCGCTCGTGATGGTGGCGGATAATCGGTAGAACGCCCCGCATGGTTCGCAAAGGCTGGCAAATTTTTTCGCCGATCAGCACGTGCTGCTTCATCACCTCGAATTCTGGGGGTGTGAATTGGCCTTTTTTCAGCAACACGGCGTCGGGAATGCCCACCTTGCCGATATCGTGCAAATATCCCCCCCACATTAAGTCCCGGATAGAAATCCGGGACAGATTGAGAAATTCACCAAAGGCTTTACCCATCGCCACCAGTCGTTCGCAATGGTCGCCGGTGTTGGGATCGCGGCTTTCGATCGAACGGGCAATGGAAAAAAGTACTTGTTCGGCGTGATCTAAGTCTTCGTTGAGGCGCTTCTGACGTACCAGGGACTTGACGCGCGCCGTCAGTTCCAGGCGGTCAAACGGTTTGGTGAGGAAATCATCTCCTCCAGCTTCGATGCCGCGAATGCGCGATCGCCTATCATTGAGTGCAGTAACGAAAACAATGGGGATCAGCCGCGTATGTTCGTCCTGCTTCAGACGCCGACACACTTCAAACCCATCCATTCCCGGCATCATTACGTCCAGCAGCAACAGATCCGGCTTGGTTTCGGCTACCATAGACAGCGCATGAGGACCGCTTTCTGCTTCCAGCACTTGATACCCCTCTACTGCCAGTAGCGTCGCCGCCGTCATGCGACTGGTAGGATGATCGTCAACCACCAATATTAAGGGTTGTTCTGATAAGCCCCCTTTATCGGCATCAGACCAGCTACTCAATGAGGTTACAGTGCCTAACGAATCAACACCCATACCAAAATCGGGACTTGCGATCACAGTTGCCTTCCTAATACTTCCAGGATGTTCACTTCAGCTAAAGACACAATCCAATTTTTACAAATAGTCAAGAATTCTTAACAAAAGCAGTTTTCAACTATAAACCAGTGCCAGGGTCGCCTAACACGGAGCCATCTAACCATAAGAAAATATATTATTCCAGCCCTAGCTGTGAGACAGCACTCGGATTTTTTGTGATGCAAATCACAAGGGGTTATGGGAGCAAGACATGGCGCATGTTTTGGCTATTGGGCATGGGGAATCGGACAATTAAAAATCAGTCGGACGATTGATCTTGAATAGTACAATTCCATGTGAGGGCTTAAAACTGAGTATCTGCTTTTTGAGCCAACTCGGTGAGAGAAGCGCCACTGACGCGACAAATGCGCCACTCTTCTAAGATAGAAGCTCCCATGCGCTGGTAAAAAGCGATCGCAGGCGAGTTCCAATCTAAAACGCTCCACTCCAGTCGTCCGCACCCGCGCTCAACTGCCAATTTGGCAACATAGGTCAGCAGTGCTTTGCCAATCCCTTGACCTCGGTATTCTGGCAGCACAAATATATCTTCTAAATAAATTCCCGGTTTAGTTAAGAAAGTGGAATAATTATGAAAAAATAATGCAAACCCAACAGCTTGCCCGTCGAATTGGGCCAGAATAGCCTCAGCATAAGCCCGCTTACCAAACAGGTGTTCCTCCAGGGAAGCTGGACTACCACTGACGGCATGGGAGAGTTTTTCATACTCTGCCAGCGCCACAATTAAATCAAATAATACCGGCACTTCAGTTGGTGTAGCCGGTCGAACGAGCGCTGGCAAACCCATAGTGTAATTTAAGATTGCAGATTTCAGATTTAAGATTAACTCAATCTGCTATCTTAACTCAAGTTGCTAGTTATAGGCTTTGGCGGCAAATCAACCCGGTTTCTCTGAAAAATCGTGGGTTTGACAGGGAGAAATTAACTCTGAAACCGGGTTTCTGACGCTCGGTAATTGGTAATTGGATTCATTGGCTGTGGATTCTTCGCAATTACCAGTACCCTTGGATGTAACTCGCAACTTGGGCGATCTTAAATCTAAAATCTGCAATTAGCTCAGCCAGTTTTTCAACCGCTGAGCGATTTGGGGGCGTCTCAATTTCCGCATCGCTTTGCTTTGGATTTGACGCACCCGTTCCCGCGAAAGATTATACAAGCTGCCGACCTCTTCTAAAGTACAAGGTTCGTTGGTAGTCAAACCATAGCGCAGGGAAATGACATCTTTTTCCCTGGGGGTGAGGACATCCCCCAATACTTCCCAAATCTCCTGACGCATCATCGCATCGCTCATCTGCTTTTCCGGAGATTGAGTATCGGTATCTTCCAGGAGATCCACGAGTTCGGTGTCTTCTTCTTTACCAACGCGATGGTTGAGGGAAAGCGATCGCCTGCGCAGCTGTAACAACTGGCGCAGGTGTTCGGGGGAAATATCTAAAGCTTGTGCTATCTCAACTTCGTTGGGATTGCGCCCCAGTTTTTGCTTGAGTTCCCGCTGCACTTTTTTGAGTTTGTTCAGCTTTTCGACGATGTGGATCGGTAGGCGTACCGTGCGCGCATCGTTGGCGATCGCCCGCGTAATTGCCTGCCGAATCCACCAGTAAGCATAGGTAGAAAACTTATATCCTTTATCTGGATCGAACTTCTCGGTGGCGCGATTCAATCCCATCGCCCCTTCCTGAATCAAATCCAGAAACTGCACGCCTCGGTTTAAATACCGCTTGGCAATTGAAACCACTAACCTCAAGTTCGAGCGAATCATCCGCCGTTTCGCCACTCGCCCTTGATAAAGCCGATTTTCCAATTGCCGTTCGGTTAACCCACACGCCGCCGCTAGTTCTTCTGTGGTAGGATGTCTCCTCAAGGCAGTCTGTAAGCGTTTTTGGTGTTCGTCTAATTTAACCAAAACTTGGATGCGGCGGGCTAATTCTATCTCCTCGCTGGGTTTCAGGAGCGGATAGCGCGCCATTTCCTTGAAAAATGCGCCTACAGCATCATCGGCAATCGTTTTTTGATAGCCTGACCTGCGAACTTCTACCAATTCACCTTCATCCCCTAACTCGATCGCTTCTGCTTCCGCTTCTACTTCAGCTAGATCGGGTTCGGAAGGCTCCAAATTGCCAGAGGATGTCAAATTCATATCTACCAATACTGGATCGGTATTCTGGTAATCCAACTCAGCAATATTCATACTCAGGTCTGTTTCGGATTCGGGTAACGGCTGGTTGTTCAACAGTGGTTTTTGTTTATACATATCTAACTAAGTCCGCTCCACCTGTTAAGGATTTTGCTTGATGCTTAACTAGATTCTTTTATAGAGAACCTATTACTGTTTTGCCTGCTGTATTATTTATGGCATTAAAAGGAAAATTTAACTAATAAGGTTAATCTTCTATGACATAACTTATAAATGAGTCATCCTTAAACTTTTAGTAAGCTTTCAGGCTGTAATCAAAGCATCTCATATACTAGAAAATTTTCTTCTCTATCGTCGGGGGTAAAACACGCACTATGCTACGGACGGAAGTGTCAGCGGGCGCTACAATTATAAATTAACTTAAAACTCCGCCTCCAGCGAGATTAATGGATGGGATTAACTCAGTAGTTGCGAACCGGCTAAAATACAACATAAATCTGGTTAACAAGAGCTGTATGTATACTACCCATTTGAGCGGCAACTTGCCTTTAGTCGCCGAACCTGGATCGTCTTATGAGACTGCCTCCTCTCCCAGCAAATGGGTGGAAGCGCTGGTATATTGTCCAGGGATTGGTGAAGACGCTCAAAATGGGGAAGATTCCCGGAGTATGCAGTTATATACTTACAGCTTGCCGCCAGAGATGGAAGTGCAGCCTGGGGATATTTTAACCGTGCCGTTTGGGACCCAGGTGTTGAGAGCGATCGCAATTCGCATCATTAACCAACCCCCCTCCAATATAGCGCCGGAAAAAATCCGCGATATAGATGAGGTCGTTAGCCCCGGATTTTTACCCTCTACCTATTCAACCCTGCTGTTGCGCGTAGCTTCTTACTATCACGCGCCGCTGATGACGGTAATTAAAGCAACTTTACCCCCTGGGTTACTAGATAAACCCCAGCGTCGCCTTCGCCTCAATCCGGATACTATCCCTACCGGCGCAGCTGCCTTTCTCAGTTTATCGGCGCGAGGGATTTTAGAGGTGCTACAAGCTTCTAAAACCTCTGATTGTGCCTGGAACTACGTTAAACAGCAATTGGAGAAACAACACCGCATCAACCGCAACGGAGCCTCGCGAGGATTAAAAGAGTTGCTCAAACGCCGTTGGGTGAAAAGCTATCTCGAAATCGCCCCAGCTACAAAGCCGAAATTAAGAAAAGCGATCGCTCTCTCCGCAAATGCATACTCTAGCAACGTCACCCTCACATCCCGCCAAAGAGAGATTTTAAAATTTCTCAGCACCCAAGGCGGGGGCGAAATGTGGCTCGATGATTTTATCAAAACTTACAAGACAACCTTGTCCACCCTAGAGACACTAGCGGAAAACGGCTGCGTTGTGATTCAGGAACAGGAAATCCTGCGGAAATTAGCCGAACCTGAAGTCGGCGGCCATACTGACAAAGTATTGACTTTTCAACAAGCTTATGCATTAGAAATTATTAATAATTTAGCAGGATATGCCCAAGTACTGTTGCATGGGGTGACGGGTTCGGGGAAAACGGAAGTATATTTACAAGCGATCGCGCCCATCCTCGCATCTGGTAAATCGTCGCTAGTATTAGTACCGGAAATTGGACTGACACCGCAGTTGAGCGATCGCTTCCGCGCCCGCTTCGGCAGTAAAGTTTGTATATATCACAGCAATCTTTCCAAAGGCGAACGTTACGACACCTGGCGTCAAATGCTCGCAGGGGAACCCCAGGTTGTCATCGGCACACGTTCAGCCGTATTTGCCCCCCTACCCCACCTGGGTTTAATTATTCTAGACGAAGAACACGACTCCAGCTTCAAACAAGACCAACCCACCCCCACCTACCACGCGCGCACCGTCGCCCAATGGCGCGCCGAGTTAGAAAATTGCCCCCTAATTTTAGGTTCCGCCACCCCTTCTTTAGAAACTTGGGTAGAAGTGAGAGAGCGGGGGAGCAGGGGAGCTCTTGAGCAGAGAAGCAGAGGAGAATTATCCAATTACCAATTACCCATTACCCATTACCTATCCCTACCAGAAAGAATTCAATCTCGCCCATTACCGCCTGTAGAAATAGTCGATATGCGGCAAGAATTGCGCGAGGGTAACCGTTCAATTTTTAGCCGCTCGCTTCAAGATGCCTTGCAACAATTGCAAGAAGAACAAAAGCAAGGAATTTTATTTATCCATCGACGCGGACACAGTAGCTTTGTCTCTTGTCGCAGTTGCGGATATGTGATGGAATGTCCCAACTGCGATGTTTCCCTTTCTTATCACTACACCTACGAAGGCGCGCCCCAATTGTTACGGTGTCATTACTGTAACTTTGTCATAGCTCACCCAAAAACTTGTCCGGAATGCAGTTCGCCTTATTTTAAATTCTTCGGCAGCGGTACTCAGCGCGTCGAACAAGAATTGAAAAAGCAATTTCCTCAGTTGCGCTGCATTCGATTTGATAGCGACACCACCCGCAATAAAGGATCGCACCGCACTTTGCTAACCCAGTTTGCTAACGGGGAAGCAGATATTTTATTAGGCACTCAAATGCTAACTAAAGGGTTAGATTTACCCCAAGTTACTTTAGTAGGTGTTGTAGCAGCTGATGGACTGCTGCATTTATCAGATTACCGCGCATCAGAGCGGGCATTTCAAACTTTAACTCAAGTCGCAGGTCGAGCGGGGCGGGGCGATGACCCTGGGCGAGCAATTCTGCAAACTTATACACCAGAACATCCAGTTATTCAAGCGGCGCAGCATCACGCCTATGAATATTTTACCCGCTCAGAATTGCAGCAGCGAGCCGCATTAAATTATCCCCCATATGGGCGTTTAATTTTATTTCGCTTGAGCAGTTTAGATGAAATTGAAGTTGAAAATACTGCCTTGATGCTAGCAGCTCACTTGCGTCCAGTAGATCAGAACGCAGCAAGTTACGAAATTTTAGGGCCAGCACCTGCTAGTATTATGCGAGTTGCCAATCGATATCGATGGCAAATTTTAATCAAGTTTCCACCAAATATTCCCCTGGAATTACCAGATTTGACTGAGTTGCGAAACTTGTGTCCTGATTCAGTTAGCTTGACGATTGATGTTGACCCGCTCAATTTTATGTAGTGGAATTAGAGGCGTAGCCTCTCCCATCTAGTTCCCAGGCTCAGCCTGGGAACTAGATCCGGAGGCTCCGCCTCCAGGTTACAATTTCCAAGTTCAGGATTATCAATTCTAAATACTACATGGCAAATCAACTTTTAAACCAGATAGAAAGATTTGCACGATCCATTCATCGCCAGTCCACTCACCGCCTAAAAACCTGTTCAAAGATTGACAAATTTCCGCTTTTACTGTCTGTTCAGATACAATTTCAGGTTGTGCCTCTTCTACAATGGGAAGTGGCTCGCTACTTGACTCAAATTCATTAATGCTGGATACAACCTCAAATTTTCCATCGGCGTAACAAACAGCGCCTTTGTACTGGTTCAAAATATCTAAATAGACAATTTGCAACCTGTGCTGCATTCCTCGTTCAAACCGCTCGAAAAGGGATGGTTCAAAAGTTTTTTCCCAGTTTTTGATAAACTCTGAGTTGTTTCGTAACTCGGTTTCTTTACGTCCCCTTAAGTCATCTATTTGGTAATTAATTCCCATGCGGATAATATCTGCTACACTGGTTCCCAAACTTTTTGCTTTTTGCTTTAACAAATCGTCTTCTTCTTCCGTCAACCTGATGCGATATTGCTTGATTCTTTTCATAGAGCTATCCAGATTTCCGTTTCTTAGTATAGCTGGGAAGGGTTGTTGACGGCGCGCAGCTGCCTCCGACTTATGGGAAAATTGTATAATTAATTACAGAATAAATCGCGAAATTATGATTATACTTTCGCAAGCTTTGACAAGCGCTACGGGATTATAAGCTTTTATCTGGGTAGTTTTACAGGTAAGCTAATCTCATCAGCGCAATAGGACATCAGGGTGCTAAAAGCAATCAGATCTGGCAAGGTATTAAATTTACTCAAGAGCGTAGCAGTTGCTGCCGGTATTATTTGTATAACAGGGTCAGCAAATGCGGCTAGTTTAACGCGGGGGACTACATTTAATACATTCCTTGAGTGTTTCAACGACGGCGTCGGCCTGGTTATAGGGGAAAATTCTACCATTAATGGCTGGCAGTATGCATTTGATTCCAATTCCGATGGAGTCAACGGTATGTGGGGAATTGGTGCTGCTGCTGGGCAGAGAAATCCTTATGATATTTTCGGCATGGCTGTTAAAGAAACTGCCGACAGCATTATTGTGGTGCTTAAGGGGAATATGCCTTTGACAGGAAGCCCAGAAGCGAGTGTAGCATCTGGACAAATTGGATGGGGGGATTTATTTTTCAACCTTTCTGGTCAAGACTTTGCATCAGCGATGAATAGCGGGGATTTGTTCGGTATTCGCTTTTCTGATGTCAATGCTTCTGGGGTATCAAGACTCGGTGTTTACGGAGGCGTTCAAGCTAAAACCGTTACTGATATCAAAAATGGCTATACGATTGCTGCTGGTGGGATATTGGGATATGAGAATTCAGTCACCAGACTAGGTGGTACGGTGGGTTATGGAGATTTGTCCCGTAGCTATTTAGGGACGAAAGATGGGAAATTTAATTTGAATGCGATCGCTTCCGGCAATTTTCTCACAGATATTACCTTCCTGGCCAAAGGTGATGTGACGCCACAGTTACTAGCCACGGGATACGATACTAAAAACCTTGCTGGAGCGCACACCATCGCGTTTAAGTTTAATAAGTCGGCACTCAGTGGAGCCACCTCCATACCCGAACCTGCGAGCATTATCAGTTTAGCAGCGATTGGCTTGGCGATCGCTTGCTGCAAGCAATAGCAACCATTCTTTCACTCATACAGTGCCTGCATCCGTACCCTACAGATGCAGCATTTATACTTATATAAGTAATAAAAAACATAGCTAACTATTTCGGTAAATACCCAATAGAACCTCAACGGTAATTTTAAAAAGAGAAGTGGATTTACGCTTTTTTTCGGAAGATTCCGTTTCCTATGCTTGGAACCTGGAACGGCAAAACGGAATCAACCAAAAGGAAATAGCATGAAATCCTCTTTGCTCAAAGCTCTCTTGGGTGCTACTGCAACTGTTGCTGGTTTAATCTCGATGACTGGGAACGCCAATGCTATCAGTTTAGGCAGATCAACCCTCTCCATCGCCATGGAGTGCAACAACGACATGATGGCAATCGTATTGGGTAACAGTACCAGCGGTCAGTGGCAGTATGTTAATGATGCGGTAGGAGATGCTTATGGTGGGAATCACTATGAATTCTATGGCATGGGTTTGATGGAAGATGCCACTCACGTTTATTTCGCGATTAACACCCACGACATGGGGTTGAATGCAGGTCAGGACACCGTAAGCAATGGACGCACTCAATACAACATTGGCTATGGGGATCTGTTAATTAACACTAGGGGAACTAACCTAGCAACAGCTAACGGCAATCTATTCGGCGTTCACTTCGGTGCTAATAGTGGGGGAGTGACCCAAGTCCAATTCGTCGGTCTTTATGGTAATGTAACGGCTAGGAGCGTAGGGGGACAGCACGTTAGCTCCCAGGCGACCATCGATGGCTACCTGAGAAATATGCCTGCAAATACAGCAACTTCCGCAAATTTCTTTGGCAGCTTATCTCGCGAGACTGGACCTACCTATTTCGATCCAACTGGTTTTAATGTGATTCAGTCGGGAAGATTCCTTTCGGGAATTGAAATGCTGACGTTGAATCAGTTACAAGGCGTAGGTTACAATAGCAGCCGCTTCCAAGGTGGTCAAACTGTTGCATTCCGTATCGCTCGTTCATCCTTTGGTCCGGAACAATCAGTTCCCGAACCTACAACTATCCTTGGTTTAGCAGCTATTGGTTTAGCTTTGGCGATTGGTAAGCTGCGTAAGCAGAATGTGGACGAGTAATCATCACAGGGTGCTGACGCCAAAACTAGGATGAAGTTTTTTCCCAAAAAATATCGCCGGAGTCACCAGGGTCAGCTGACTCCAGCATTGCTTTTAAGTTATTACGGTTGTGCCGCGTTCGAGCCGTTGTAAAATGCGATCGATTTGCTCGGCTTGGTCGCTTTTACCTTGAGCTTTGAATAAATCTCTAGCTTTTTTTAATATCTCTACAGCTTCCCGTCGTTGACCTTGTCTAGTCAAAGTAACGCCTAAATTAGCATAAGCTTCGGCAAACTCGGGATTAACGCGAATTGCTTCGCGCCACTGCGCCATTGCTTGTTGTCGCTCGCCAAGTCTAGCCAGGACGTTGCCCAAATTATAGTGAGCTTTAGCGTAATTGGGATTAATCCGAATTGCTTGAGTATATTCTTGCGTCGCTTCTGTGAGTTTGCCTTGTTGAGCAAAAGCATTGCCCAAGTTATGATGAGCTTCTGCCAAATTAGGATTAGCGCGAATCGCTTCGCGATAGGCAGCGATCGCTTCTGGTTGCTTGCCAATTGCCGCCAAAGCTGCTCCCATATTCAGGTATGCTTCTGCCATATTGGGATTGAGACGAATCGCTTCTTGATATTGAGCGATCGCAGCTTCCAACTGTCCTTGCTGCTGAAACGTCACCCCTTGGCGATAATAACCCAAAGCTTGCTGACGGTTTTCTGGGCGCGAGCCATTGCTGGGAACAGGCGCTTGATTTTTTTGAATATTTTCCAAGCTTGGCAATGCCAGTGCTTGAGGCGACGTTGTCAAACTCAGACTGCTGACAGCGACAGCGAGTATATTAATCCACAAACAAGTTTTTTTACCCATCGGCTTTAGTAGCAGATTTTCATATTGCTCATCTTGCCATATTACACCAGTTTTTTTGGCTAGGATCAAGTCGGTAATCTGGCATCTAGCTTAGGGCATAGAGACTAGGGGAGAGAAATTATTACCTGTAACCTAAAAAACGATTGGGCTTCCCTAATTTTGCATAAATTTTACCAGAGAGCCTGAGAAACATATAGAGGCTTCCCCTACAGAAGCTGCGTTAGCAGCAGAAAATCAACTGCGGGAACTTTTAACAATGGTGAGCGATCCCATCCGACCCAAAACCCATCCTAGTTTACACAAGGAAAGCATAATTTTTCTGAGATTACCTGAGAACTAAATATAAGAGCAACTGGTAATCGGTCATCAGTCAGCGGTCATGACCAACGACCCATGACCAGAAAAGTTCTTATGGCGGTGTAATAACTCGATTGGTTCGATTGTCAGGAATCAATACTATGGCTGGCGAAATTTCTGGTATTAAATGGAACGACCTCAATAATAACGGCGTAAAAGACTCCACCGAATCTGTTTTAGCAGGTTGGACAATCTACCTGGATCAAAACAAAAACGGTCAGTTGGATGCCGGAGAAAAATCTACGACAACCGATGCCAACGGGAACTATAAATTCACCAAACTGACAGCAGGCGCTTATACAGTAGCGGAAGTGCAAAAGCCCGGTTGGACGCAGACATTCCCAACGGCAGGACAGAGTACGCTGATTCCAATTAAAGACCGACGCGACTTAATTTTCGACCCTTCGCGGAAGTTGCTTTATATGACAACTAGCGATGGAGATGTGGAACGTTTTGATATTAATTCCAAGTCTCTATTAACTTTCTTTGATGTCGGCAACTCGTTAAACGGTGGTGATATTACATCCGATGGCAGTGCTTTGTACGTTGCGGAAAATCAACGAGGTGCTACACAAGGCTTTGTTCGCCAGGTCAACCTGAATAATGGTAGCGTCACCAATATCACCTACAATCTCGAATCTTGGGATGATAAACCCTGGGATATTAGCATTAGCTCGAATGGTAAAGGATTGCTGATCCTAACGGGACAGTGGACACCTTTATACGATATAAACCTCAGTAACGATACGCTAACCAAACGCAACGCTCTGAATTTCGCGTTTTATTATGCTGGGGCAAACATCAATCGCAGTCAAGACCGCAATTTATTATTTTTGACCGATGGCGGCATCTCCAGCGGCCCGATTTTTACCTACGATCCGGGGACTGATGCATTTCCTCGTCAGGTTAAAACGGACGCCTTTCTTAGCAATAGTTTATCGGCAGTAAATCGCAACGGTTCGCTAATTGCAATGGAGGTCGGTACTGGCATCTCAATTATGGATGCAAACCTGAACTCGTTGGAAAATCTTTCTAATGTTGATGGCGGGATGGCGTTCGATCCGTTAAAAGATGTTCTCTACGCTGCTGACTCGGCAAAAGATCAGATCGTTGCTTTTGATACGAATACCTGGAAAGAACTGTATCGCCTCAACATTGGAGAAGATAGTGAACTACCTACACTAAGTCGAAGCGACTATAGTGTAGGCTTCTAACATCGCGGGGGAATGCCTCAGAACGGACTTGCGTCCCAACCTTGGTCTGACTTCCCCTCCGTTAGCAGAGACGGCTGTTCCATCCGTCTGTAGCATCCTGATACCCTCTGCTCTAATATTCGTTGCTGCATTGCCATCGCGATCGTGACGAGTGCCACAGTGAGGACAAGTCCACTCTCTAACGTCAAGTGGTAACTGATCAATCTGGTAATAGCAATTAGAGCAGAGCTTGGAGCTGGGAAACCATCGGTCAATCTCTACCAGTTTTCCACCTTT
The DNA here is from genome assembly GCF_020521235.1 of Microseira wollei NIES-4236. GTDB lineage: Bacteria > Cyanobacteriota > Cyanobacteriia > Cyanobacteriales > Aerosakkonemataceae > Microseira > Microseira wollei. The sequence continues at coordinate 45,515 of NZ_BLAY01000050.1, forward strand.
TTTCTCTAGCTTGTAAGCCAAGAAATTAGTAAAGGTTCCCCATCCAGCATCAGATATTGCTTTAGCTAAATTGTGGTTGCGTACCATGCCTTTGACATGAATATTTTCTACTACGACAACTTGGTTTTCGTTGACGAGTTTTCTGGATAACTTATGTAGAAAATCCTGACGGGATTTAGTTACACGTTCGTACACTTTAGCTACAGTCTTTTTGGCCTTGTTTCTTGAATTGCTTCCTTTTTGTTTTTTAGCTAGCTTTTGTTGCTTACGCTTAAGATTTTTTTCATGCTTGGCTAAGTGTTTGGGATGATTGTACTTAGATACTTTATTGCCATCACTGGTAATAGCAAAATGTGTCAATCCTAAATCGATACCGATTACCCTGCCTTCTGTTGAAACCGTTGGATTTTCCCCTTCAGTCTCAGTCAGTATTGATGCAAAATATTTCCCTGATGGGTCTAAACTAATTGTTACAGTTTTGATTGTTCCTTCTATCTTCCTGTGCAACTTAGCTTTAACTTTGCCAACTTTGCCAGGAAACTGGACAAAACTCTCAAGTACCTTGACATTTTGAGGATACTGAATTGACTGCTTACCATGTTTTGATTTGTAACGAGGGAATCTAGCGCGACCTGCAAAAAAGTTTTTGTAGGCTGTGGTTAGATTGAGCGTTGTTGCCTGCAAAACTTGGCTGTAGCATTCAGATAACCATACGGTTTCTGAAGCTTTTTTGAGTTTTGGCAAGAATGCATTAAGTGCTGACTGACCAAGGCTTTTACCAGTCTCTTTGTAAGTCTCAACTGACTTATTTAGAGCGTAGTTCCACCACCATCTAGCACAACCAAAGTGCTGAGACAGTAATACTTGTTGCTCTACTGTTGGATAAAGCCTAACCTTGACCGCTTTGTGCAGCATCTTAATACCTCCTTATTGCATTATATACAAGGTAGTAAAGACATCAGGAAGATTTGGAAAACTACGTCCCTCCGTTTTCCCCGACTTTCATCCCACCACCAAGCTGGGTACAGCTATGGTGGGGGACTTCCCGTCGGCTTAGTTAAAAATGATTGGGACAATTCCTCCAAACCTTTGGGCAACGGGGTGATGACAGTCAGCGATGACGGGCAATATTTGTTTATGTCTACCCCTAATGGGGTGCGGATGTTGAATTTAAACGCATCTGGATCTGGTGGCACCCATACGGTTAACGTTAGCGAGGGTCAGGCGGTTACGGGTATCAATTTTGGTAACAAGCAGGTCACACCGGAAACGGCAACTATCAGCGGTATCAAGTGGAACGACACCGACAGCGACGGCGTGCGAGATGTTGGCGAGGCAGGTTTATCTGGTTGGACAATTTATCTGGATCAAAACCAAAACGGTAAGTTGGATACCGATGAGAAATCTACCACAACCGATGGGAATGGCAACTACAGCTTTACTGGACTCGTACCCGGTAGCTATACAATTGCAGAAGTCCAAAAGACTGGATGGCAGCAGACTTTCCCTGGTACGGGGACTGGGGTGCAAAGCGTTCTGATTCCGATCAAAGACCGTCGCGACCTTGTTTTTGACCCCACGCGCAACCTACTTTACATTACAACCAGCGATGGCGATGTAGAGCGATATAACGTCGCTACACAAGCATTGCTGACCCCCTATGATGTTGGCAATTCCCTCAACGGCGGAGATATTACGCCAGATGGCAGTACTTTGTACGTCGCGGAAGGTCAACGGGGTGCAACGCAAGGCTTTATTCGCAAAGTCAACCTTGGCACTGGTAGCGTCACGAATATTACCTACAATCTCGACTCCGGTGAAGGGGGTGCGTGGGATATTAATATTGCCTCGAATGGTAAAGGGTTTCTTAGCACGAAATTTGAAGGTTCGGGTTGGACGCCATTCCGCGAACTTAACTTGAGCAATGATACTCTATCAATCCGCCAAGATGCGGGAGGTTCGGGATTTGGTGGCGAAGTCAGGCAAAACACAAGCATCTTTCGAGGTAGCGATCGCAATTTGTTCTTCATGACCGAAAGCAATATCTCCAGCGGTCCAATTTTTACCTATAACGCACTCACCAATACCTTCCCCAAAAAGGCCGAAACAGACACCTTTCTCGGCAGCGTTCTAGCTGCAATTAACCGCGACAGTTCTCTGATTGCAACGGAAGTCGGCACTGGTATCTCTATCATGGATGCCAACTTCACCGCGATTGAGAATCTGACCGATGTCGATGGCGGTATGGCATTCGATCCACTCCAGGATGTTCTCTACGCTGCTAATACCAAGAGCGATCAGATAATTGCTTTTGATACCAACACCTGGAAAGAACTCTATCGCTTCAACATTGGCGAAGATATTGGTAACAATTGGTTCAGGTTAATAGTAAAATGCCGCTGGCGCCAGATGGCATTAACAATTAGCAATTAGCAATTAGCCATTAGCAATTACCAATTACCACCCCCAGATCAATGGCAATCGATGAACATCTAAGACAACTCATTGCAGAGGTTTGCAAATACCCCCCTCAGAGTTTGGAAAGAAAGAAAGCTCTGAATCGGCTGCTCATTCAAATCCAATCTCTTCCCGGATTATACAAATCCAAGCACCCAGATTATTTACACGCCTTGAATCGAACCTGGGAGTGGGTGAGCAAAAACATTCAAAACTTCAAACCCCGCCCACCCTCAATTCAAGTCAGCCTGGTAAAGTGGATTAACGGTTACCTATACTGGCGAATTAAAGATTTGTACGCACCCGATGACAAACCATCCCGCAGTTTTGACGAACCCCTTTGGGATGATGAAGACGGTGCAACTTATTTAGATAGATTGTCAGAAAGTGGATTTTGCACTTTCTCACTCAGCGGAATTGATTCCTACATAGAAGAGCTTCAAAACCAAGAAACGCAGCGCATAGGTTTAGAACTAGAACGGTACATTGAATCAGACCCAGATGGTAAACTCAAAACTTGTCATCTCAAAGCCAAACCCGAATGCAACTGCATGTTACTCATCCAAAGGCTACGTTTTAAAAACCCTCCAGATAAATTGGCAGATATTGCCAGAGAGTGGAATGTTAACTACCAAACCCTCGTCGCCCACTGGAAAAGAAATTGCTTACCGATGTTGCAAGAAATTGCACTAAATTTAGGATATGAACCCGACATCGAGCCATGAAAAACACACAAGCGCATCTGTTAAGAGTCCCCCTGGGTGGCGACGCCCATCGCCTCGCCCAGCAATTTGCCGCCCAACAAGCCACCCGCCAAAAAGGGAAGCAAGTTTACCTCAATACCCTAGCTGTATATGCCGTCCACAGTTATTTAAAATGGCTGCAAATTGAAACAAGTTTACATCAAAGTGATAGTTGGCATCCTGGAAAACGAGCGATATTTGATGTCGCCGATTTGGTTTTACCAGGAATTGGTCAATTAGAGTGTCGCCCTGTTTTACCAAAAGAGACGGCTTTGGATTTACCCCCGGAAGTGACAGAAAATCCCATTGGTTATGTGGGCGTGCAGTTGGATGAAAATCTATCAGAAGTAGAGCTTTTAGGATTTGCACCTGCTGTCGATTATAACAATCCACCAGAGCAACTGCAAGTTTCAGAATTTCAACCGCTGGATGTCCTGTTAGACCATATTTATCACCTCAAAAACGTCGCATTTCCAGCGCAGAAGGCAGATTCGACCGCAGAAAAAAGAGCGAACTTGCGTCAATGGTTTGATAATATCTTTGACGCAGGTTGGCAAGCTGTAGAAACAATTTTAGGTAATTCGCAAACCGAACTGGCTTTTAGATTTAGGAATCCGGAAGCTAGCGTCAGGCGATGCAAGTTAATCGAATTAGGAATGACCGATCAATCAGTCGGTTTAATTGTGGCGCTGACCCCAGAATCCGAGGCAGAAATGGATATTATGGTGGAGGTGCATCCCGTCAAAGGTCAAACCTATTTACCTGCCAATCTCCAGTTGATGTTGCTAGATGAAGTGGGGGAAATGGTAATGGATATCCAAGCCAGAAGCGAAAATAAGAATATTCAATTGGAGTTTACTGGCGAATCGGGAGATTGTTTTAGCCTTAAGGTAGGTGTGGGTGATGTTAGCATAATAGAAGAGTTTATTATTTAGGTAATGGCTAATGGCTAATGGCTCATGGCTAATGGCTAATGGCTCATGGCTAATGGCTCATGGCTAATGGCTCATGGCTAATGGCTCATGGCTAATGGCTCATGGCTCATGGCTCATGGCTAATGGCTAATGGCTAATGGCTAATGGCTAATGGGAAAAAACACCGCTTACCCAATTAGCAATTAGCAATTAGCAATTAGCAATTCCCAATTCCCAATTACCAATGGCTAAATTAGCTGTTCTCAAACTCGACGGTGATTTTGAGCAGGGTTTTCGAGTCACCCTGGAAATTGCAACAGAAGGCGATCGCGCGTTTACAGAAATCGGCGGTATGTTACCTCCCGTACCCGAACTGGTGACTCAATATAGCCACTGGCAGTCAGCTTATCGCGGTCTGGGGAAGGCCACAAGGGCTATTAAAGCTAAAAAGGTCAAATTTGATGGTTCGATCAAAACCCAGCGTCAAGAGTGCCAAGACTTAGGACTGAGGTTGAAATCCCATCTCAATTCTTGGCTTAAATCTGAGTCTTTTCTCTCGATTCGCGAGCAATGGTTGGAAAAAATCAGCACGTCGGAAGAAGTGCGAGTGCTAATTCGCACTGAAAACCCCCAATTAAGACAACTTCCCTGGCATTTGTGGGATTTATTGGAACGTTACCCATCCGCTGAAATTGCCCTTGGCGCGATCGCTTACGAAAAACCTAATCTAGTAAAAACAAACACCTATACAAACAAAATCAAAATTCTGGCTATTTTGGGAAATCAAGACGGTATTGATGTCCAAAAAGATCGACAGTTACTAGAAAATTTACCTAAAGCAGAAACAACCTTTCTGGTACAACCGCAACGCCAAGATCTAACCGACCAACTGTGGGAACAATCCTGGGATATTTTATTTTTTGATGGTCACAGTAAAAGTGAAGGAGAAACAGGCAGAATTTATATCAATCAAACAGATAGTTTAACGATTGAAGAAGTAGAGTTGGCGATTAAAAAAGCGGTTGAACGGGGGTTAAAAATTGCAATTTTTAACTCTTGCGATGGGTTGGGATTAGCACGCAAGTTAGAACAGCTAAATATACCGCAAATTATTGTGATGCGGGAACCAGTACCGGATAAAGTAGCACAGGAATTTTTAAAGTATTTTATCAAAAGTTTTGCTTCTGGAACGTCTTTTTATCTGGCGGTGCAGGAAGCGAGGAAAAAATTGGAAGGATTGGAAGGTGATTTTCCTTGTGCTAGTTGGTTACCTGCAATTTGCCAAAATCCGGCGACGGTGCCGCCTACTTGGCAACAATTACGTGGAAGCGATCGCCTTAAATTCCAAACACCATTAATCGCCAGTTTAGTAATAACTATTTTGGTGATGGCGGTGCGACAGTTGGGAATACTTCAGGCGTTAGAATTTCAAGCGTTTGATCTGTTAATGCGCCTGCGTCCAAATCAAGGGATAGATGCGCGCTTGTTAGTAGTTGAAGCAACTGAAGAGGATATTAACCGCTATGGATTTCCCCTACCCGATGGGATTTTAGCTGAAGCGATCGCCAAATTAAATTTATATCAACCGCGCGTTATTGGTTTAGATATTTTTCGCGCTCAATCTGTACAATTTGGTAATGCAGCATTAGTTAGCCAGTTTCAGCACAATAACAAACTAATAGCTATTTGCAGCGCCAGTGAAACCAACAATCCCAACAAACCTGGGATTAAACCTCCGCCTAAACTGCCAGAAAACCGCTTGGGATTTAGCGATGTGTTGGTAGATCCAGATGGCATTCTCCGCCGCCATCTTGTATTTATGACCCCACATCACACCGATCCTTGTGCGACAAACTACTCTTTCAGCGTTAGAGTAGCACTGCATTACCTAGCAGCAGATGGGATATATCCCCAACTGATTGGTAATAATAAAGTAAAGCTGGGTAAGACTGTTTTAAAACCTTTAAAACTTGATACGGGTGGATACCAAAATCTGGACAATCGCGGGTTTCAAATATTACTTAATTATCGAGCATCTGCCGACATTGCTCGAAGAGTCAGAATATCAGAAGTATTATCGGGTAAAATTAAAGCAGATTGGGTAAAAAATCGGGTGGTTCTGATCGGCGTAACTGCTCCTATTTCAAGCGATGATTTTTACACTCCATACAGTGCAATGAAATGGCCTTATGAGAAAATGCCAGGATTAATTGTACAAGCGGAAATGGTGAGTCAAATTATCAGTGCAGTGCTAGATAATCGACCTATTTTGTGGGTTTGGAATCCGTGGGGAGAGGCAATTTGGGTGTGGAGTTGGGCAATTGTTGGGGGTGCGATCGCCTGCTGCTATAAGAGAATCCTATATTGGGGACTGGCTACGGGAGCGACTATCAGCATTTTATCCGGATTGTGCTTTGGTTTTTTAATTCAGGGCGGATGGGTGCCGCTAGTGCCAAGTGCTTTGGCATTGGTAGCGACTGGTGGATGTGCGACTCTGGCGCGTACCTTAGAAATTCGCTTACAATTCTTTGCAAAACTACCTTTAAAATTTCAGTAAAGATCGCAAAAATTGCTGAAGTAGTATGTTGAGGTTACACTCACTACTTCACCTCAAAAGAGGTGTCTTTATGACCTCGAGCAAATTTACACGCGGGGGAATCATTTTTAAAGCGGATTGCAGGCGCATGAGGTACACCTTCGTTTGTATAGGGGCACCGTTAACGGTGCCCCTATACAAACAAAGCCAAAAGGCTGTGCCTCACTCGCTGGCAATTTGCTGTAAATTCGCTCTGATTTTGGCAATGTTTGGCTGGAGCTTTTGTACACCTGCTACATTTGCTAACCCGGCTGCTTCTCAGTTGCTTTTAGCATCAAAATTCGAGCCGCCAAACGATGGCGCACCAGGACGTAGATCCGACTCTGGCAGCCGCCCCGGCTGCCCTCAATCAACAAAACCTTTCACAGCTTTAGTACCTGCTACTAACCTGGGAAAAACCATCTCTGAACGTCCGACTTTTTGGCTTTACATTCCCTATCAATCGGGTGCTGTTGAGTTAGTACTCAAGGACGAAAATACAAAAAATACAGTTTATAAAAATACATTCCAAGTCACTAAAGGGCAGGGAATTGTAAGCTTCCGCCTGCCGCAAACTGCGCCACCGTTAGAGAGTGGCAAAAAGTACCGTTGGCAATTTTATTTCTTTTGCAATCCGGCAAGCGAATCTGACTATCTTGTTGTGGATGGGGTAGTGATGCGGGAGTCAGTGACTGCCACATTGAAGAGTCAGTTAGAGACGGCAACTCCACAACAGCGGGTTGACCTTTATGCTGCTAATGGTTTTTGGTACGATACCCTAACCGAATTAGCTCAACAGAGGCGTGCCAATCCGCAGGATGTTAAATTGGCTGCCCAATGGGCGGATCTGTTGCGGCATCCGTTTGTTCGCTTAGAAAATACGATCGAAGAGCCTCTGGTTCCTTGCTGTGCGTCTGAACAATAGGCATAACTATGCAATTGACAAAAATTTCATTCGTCGCACTTCTCACCTCTTTGGCGACTGTTTACGTGCCTTTGAAACTCAATTTGCCAACGTCATTTGCTGATTTACCTGTGTTGGCTCAAACGCAGTCGGATCGGAAAGCAGAAGCCGATCGAATGTTTCAGCAAGGACTTGAGCAAGCTGGAAATAATCAATTTCCAGCTGCTGTACAGTCTTTTATAGGGGCATTGAAGATTTATAGAGAGATAGGCGATCGCCAGAGTGAAGCCAATACCCTGGGCAGTATGGGTTTAGCTTATTATTCCCTAGAGCAATACCAACAAGCAATTGAGTTCTATCAGCAGGCTTTGGCAATTGCACGATCGATTGGCGATCGCAAAGGCGAAGCTGCTTCTTTGGGGAACCTGGGTAATGCTTACTCAGACTTGGGGCAATATCAGCAGGCACTGACGTTTTATCAGCAGGCTTTGGCAATTGCACGATCGATTGGCGATCGCAAAGGCGAAGCTGCTTCTTTGGGGAACCTGGGTAATGCTTACTCAGACTTGAGGCAATATCAGCAGGCACTGACGTTTTATCAGCAGGCTTTGGCAATTGCACGAGAAATAGGCGATCGCAAAGTCGAAGCTGCTTCTGTAGACAACCTGGGTAATGCTTACTCAGACTTGGGGCAATATCAGCAGGCACTGACGTTTTATCAGCAGGCTTTGGCAATTGCACGAGAAATAGGCTACGCAAGAGTAGAAGCCGCTTCCTTAAACAATCTGGCACAGGCTTACGCTAGGTTGGGACAGTACCGACGGACAGTTGAGTTGTCCGAGCAGTCGCTGTTGATTGTACGCCAGCAGGGCGATCGCACAACGGAAGCCACTCTAATAGGCAATCTGGGTATTGCTTACCACAAGCTGAGACAATACCAAAAGGCAATAGAATTTTCTGAGCAGGCACTGGATCGCGCACGCCAAATTGGCGATCGGATTGGGGAAGCCAATGCTCTAAGTAATTTAGGCAATTCCTACGACGCCCTGGGACAGTACAAGCGGGCAATTGAGTTCCACCAGCAGTGTCTGGCTATTAACCGGGAGCTAGGCGATCGCTCAAGGGAAGCCGGTTCTCTGCTTCATCTGGGCCACGTTCACTATTCTTTAGAGCAATTCCAGCAGGCGATGGCGTTTTATCAACAGTCCCTGGCTATTTCACGGGAAATTCGCGCTCGCACCGGGGAAGCCTATGCTTTAGGTGGTCTAGGTAATGCTTTCGGATCTCTAGGGCAATATGCCAGGGCGATAGAGTTGCATCAACAGTCCCTGGCTATTTCACGGGACATTGGCGATCGCTCAGGTGTTGGTTCTGCCTTGAACAATTTGGGAGAAGATTACAGCAGATTGCAAGCGAGTGAGGTACAGCCAAATGGCTTTGTTTGTGTAGCGGCACCCTTAAGGGTGCCGCTACACAAACGAAGGTGTACCTCATGCGACTGCAATCCGCTATATCGTCACCTGGGGCAATACCAGCAGGCGATCGAGTTGCATCAGCAGGCACTAGCAATTAAGCGGGAAATTGGCGATCGCGATGGAGAATATAAGTCCCTGGGTAATCTAGGTGTGGCTTACTTTTCCGTGGGGCAATACCAGCAGGCGGTAGAGTTTTATCAGCAGTCATTGGCTATTGCACGGGAAATTGGCGATCGCGATGGAGAATCTGATTCCCTGGGTAATCTAGGTCTGGCTTTCTCTTCTGTGGGTCAAAACCAGCAGGCGATCGAGTTTTATCAGCAGGCACTAGCAATTGACCGGGAAATCGGGAAACGCGACGGACAAGCCAGTACCCTGGTAAATTTGGGCAATGCTTACCGCGCTCTGGGTCAAAACGAGCGGGCGATAGAGGTTCAGCAGCAGGCTTTAGCCATTGCACGGGAAATAGGCGATCGCCTTGGGGAATCCCACTCACTCGGCAATCTGGGCATTGTTTACGATATCCAGGGGCAATATGCCAGGGCAATAGAGTTGTATCAGCAGTCGCTGGCTATTGCACGGGAAATTGGCGATCGCGATGGAGAAAGGATTGGTCTGAGCAATATAGGAGCTGCTTTGTTAAAGTCTGGCAATCTCGCAGATGCAACAGAAGCACTCCGTAGCGCAATTGAAATTGCGGAATCTCTCCGCCCTGGATTAAGCGACGCCAATAAAGTGTCAATTTTTGACAAGCAAGCTCGTACCTACGACCTACAGCAAGCAGCCCTCATCGCCCTCAATCAACCCAATGCAGCACTAGAAATTGCCGAACGGGGGCGGGCAAGGGCGTTTGTCGAGTTATTAGCCCAACGGTTCTCTTCTACTTCAACGACTCAATTGCAGCCGCCCAAGTCACTAACGCTCCAGCAAATTCAACAAATCGCTCAAGCACAAAAAGCTACCCTGATTCAATATTCGATTATCTATGAAGATTTCCACATTCAAGGCAGTATTGAAAGCCAAGAATCAAAACTCTATATCTGGGTAATCAAGCCTACAGGTGAAGTTACTTTTCGCCAAGTTGACCTTAAACCTTTGTGGCAGCAACAAAATACATCTTTAGCAAATCTCGTTCCCGATAGCCGTCAATCGATTGGCGTCAGAAGTCGCGGTCAAAACCAACAGCAGCTAGCTTTTCTCCCCGGCGATTTGGTCAAACTCAACACCGACGCCCCTGATTCGGAGCCTTGGGAGGTGGTAGCAGTTGATACTACTGCCAGAATGCTCACAATTAGACAATCTTCCTTTCCCCCAGATGTGACTCTAAAACGCCCAATCGCTGATGTAGCAGCTAAAGTAGAGTCTCGCCGCAGCAATAACCCCCGCTTGCAGAAACTCTATCAGTTGCTGATTCAACCAATTTCTGACCTATTACCAAGTGACCCCAACGCCCGCGTTATCTTTATTCCCCAATCGCAATTATTTCTAGTTCCTTTTACCGCTCTTCAAGATGCTCAAGGGAAATATTTAATCGAGAAACACACTATCCTCACCGCCCCAGCAATTCAAGTTCTGGAATTAACCCATCGGCGACGGCAACAAGTGCCAGGAAATGCTAAAAATATCCTCATAATTGGCAATCCTACAATGCCCAAAATCTCCCTCATGCCAGGAGAAGCACCACAGCAGTTAGCAGCTTTGCCGAATGCGGAAAGGGAAGCTGTTGCGATCGCCTCTATTTTCAATACCCAACCCCTAATCGGCAACCAAGCTGTAAAATCTGCTGTAGTGGCAAAATTGCCCACAGCTAGAATTATTCATCTAGCCACCCACGGGTTGGTGAACTACCCACCGTCAAGCGGAGTACCGCTATGACGGGGGCTTCCAACTTCAACCGGAACAGCATCCAGCAAAACCGAAGTTTTACCAGGTTGACTTACATTCCGTCCATTGGCAGACGCGCTAG
>NZ_BLAY01000051.1 GCF_020521235.1 Microseira wollei NIES-4236
TAGTAAATGCTTGTCTCGGGGGCATCGAACCCCACTCGACAAGCGCGGGGTGTCCATGTATCCCGTCGCTCACCCTCTGGGTTGAGCGCGGGTCTTATCGCCCCCCGAACCCCCCAGAAGATAAAAAAAGTGACGATCGTACACCTCCCTAACGGCTAGATGTAGGCTTTTCAAGTATTCCGAAGAATACTTAGAACTTCCGTCAACGACCCGCCGCTAACCCCTAAAGGTATAGCGGGGGCAAGAAAGAGTCCTACGTTGACCAGCTTCCCTTGATAAAAGGCAATTCATCGGGTAATCGATATCTCGGTCATAACACCTACAAATACTTGTCTAGCCACCAGCATGAAGCCAGTTTGAGCTACTGTTGTTCAGCATTAAACAGTAAGTACGGGTTTACAAACAGTGTGTTGAACCTAAAAAGCCGAGATATCAAAGGCTAGGCAAACCTTACCAACATTTGTTGAAAGACGTAAGTAATCCTACGAATATAAGTTTCAAAAATAATGATTCGCTGTGGCTCAATTTATTTATTGCTCGGCATTCCCCACCCCGTAGCCAGGGGGTATAATGGGCGACAAAGTCCGACAGGTTGTTGGAGGTACGATCGGTGATAAAAGCAGCTATAAGGAGTAATCGGCAAATATCGGGGATGCCGATCAAGTCGAGAGTCAATGGTGCGATATGCCGACCGGACGCGAAGCTTTCGCATTTAACCTGATTCGCTTAACAGAAAGAAACGCGAAACTAATGGAATTGGGAGAGATTTGATCTATGAAAAAAGGCTGGCTTGGTATAACAGCCAAAGCAGGGAAATTGCCTGTAGCCGCCCAATCGATTAAAAGTAGAATAGCTGCGCTCAATAACCAAGCTCGCGAAAACTGGCGCGAGATTCTGCTGGTAGTTGCGCTCGCGGCTATTGCAGGTATTGCATCCTATCTTGGGTCGCAGCTGATTGACCCCTGGCTACTTACCGATAGAGGTGCCGATCTGTGGTTTTCAGCCGATATTCCCCGCGTGTTTGCCAACATGACCGACCGATTCAGCAACCATTCCCGCACTAAAGTACACCCAATATTTTCGCTGATAGCATTCCCACCCGTATTTTTAATGCAAAAAGTATTGGGTCAAGAAGCTCTGACTGCGGTAAGACTAGCGATCGCTGCGGTAGCAGCGCTATGTATAATGGCGCTGTTCATTTTACTGAGACTGATGGGTTGCCGACGATTTGACGCGGCTCTATTTAGCATCCTTGGGGCAACTAGCGCCGCCGCGATGTTTTGGTTTGTCGTGCCAGAAACCTACCCATTTGGAGCCTTAAGCATTCTGGCGGGACTATGTCTTGTCGCCATCGCCCAATATCGCAAGCTGTCGGCACAATGGTATGCCGTTGTAAGTGCCGCGACATTGAGCATCACGACCACCAACTGGATGGTGGGAATTCTGGCAACCTTGGCAAAATATCGCCGCAAGTGGGCATGGAAGATTACCCTCGATGCATTGTGTCTGACAGTTCTGCTATGGGGCGTACAGAAGTCTATCTTTCCCAGTGCTGGATTTTTTATCGTTATCAACGATAGCGAAGAAAAAAATTACATGTTGCGGCAAGCATCTGGAGGTTTTTGGCACGTCCTCCAGTCTTTTGTGGCTCACACAATGGTAATGCCGGATATGCGAGTAATTCCTCATTGGAAAAAGTTGGAGCTATTAAGGGTGCTGACACAGCGCGCCATACCCGGTTCTGCCAGCGTCTGGGGAACCGTTGCCGTCATCTTGTGGATGGCACTATTAGCTTTAGGAATATGGGGATTTTTCGCTGCCAAACAGCATCGCCAACTCCGCATTGTTCTTGGTTTTAGTATCTTGGGACAGCTAGCACTTCACACCGTATACGGCGAGGAAACATTTCTTTACTCGTTACATTTCTTGCCGTTGTTAATAGTTTTGGCAGCATTCAGCACCCAGACGCCTGCACGGTCCATCGCCTTGGTATTGGCAGGGATGTTGGTGTTGACTGCGGGTGTAAATAATGGTTTGCAATTGCTCAAAGCAAAAGAGGTGATGAATAGTCAAGCACAGCCCCCCAAGCAAGTAATCAAGCAGATGCAGCAGCGCCCGACTGAGGCTTCCACCCCTTTTGTGGGCAGCTTCCGCGTTTCGGAAAATCTCCAAAATACTAGCGATCGCAGTTGATAAAATTGGAACATATGTTTAGACCGAAAAAAACTGAATTCAAAGGCAATACAACTTTGCAACCAGAAAAAGTTGGTAATAAAGCAGCGGCTTATTTGCAGGCGCTCAGACCTCGCCAGTGGACAAAAAACTTGATTGTGTTTGCCGCCCCTTTGTTTGCTTTTAGTCTTAATGGGCAATCTTGGCTGGGGAGCTTGCTAGCATTTGTTTTGTTTTGTTGCGCTTCCAGTAGTTTTTATTTATTCAACGATATTGCCGATGTAGAATCAGACCGGCAACATCCGGTCAAATGCAAGCGCCCGATTGCAGCGGGAGAGATCGCTATCCCAGTCGCGATATTGATGGCAATAGTTTTGTTGGGTGGTGCCATAGGCGTCGGTTGGTGGCGAAGTCCCAACTTGGGAGTAACTATCATCGCCTACGGCATACTGCAAGTTGCGTATAATTTGCGACTAAAGCGCACGGTAATTTTGGATGTAGTGGCGATCGCAACGGGATTTATTTTGCGCGCTTTTGCAGGCGCCGCAGCAACTGGAATTGTTCTATCTCCCTGGTTTTTGCTGTGTACTGCCATGCTGGCTCTGTTTTTGGGCATTGAGAAACGCAAAGCGGAACTGCGGTGGTTACAAATTAAAGGCGGTAAAACTCGCGCCGTCCTCAAACGCTACTCCTTGCCTCTATTAATCCGCATGGAAAGTACAGTCACAACGGGAGCCGTTTTAACTTATGCCCTTTGGAGTTCCGGCCCTCAACTCAATGGAGCATCAACCCCCTGGATGATGTTAACATTGCCCTTTGTTTTATACGGCATTTTTCGCTATCAATTACTCAGCGACCCCCAAGAAATCGCTCGTAAAAGTGACGCCAGTATTGAGAAAGGAGGACAAACTGAGCGACCTGAAGAAGTTTTATTAAAGGATTTTCCACTCCTGATGACTGTGATTGCTTGGGCGATCGCAAGCTTTGGCATTCTCTGGCTTAAATCTCAGGGTTTAATCCAATAGATTTTCCAATCGATATTCTTTGAAACCAGTTGCTCAACCAGCGCGATATTTTCCTATGTCAAACAAAATGTTTCGATATTTTCCTCATCAAGCTTATCGACTCGCTTCTATAGAGATTGATGAACTGAAAAAATCTGGAATTCGGGGAGTAATACTCGACCTCGATAACACGATTGTTTCTGAAGATGATCGTTACTTATCTCCAGGGGCTGAAGCATGGCTCAAACAAGCAAAATTAGAAGGGTTTAAATTTTATATCCTCTCAAATGGTAAGCGGCGATATCGGGTGAAATTTTGGGAGCATCGGCTAGGAATTACAGCCATAAATCCAGCCAGGAAACCCTTTCCTTTTGCCTTTATTAAAGCCTTAAATTACATGCAACTGAAACCCAAACAAGTTGTAGCGATTGGAGACAGCCGCCACACAGACATACTAGGAGCGTGGCTTGTAGGCTGTCCTAGCATCCAAGTAGCCACGCTGCCTCATCCCTTTCGCTGGTGGGAAAAACTACTAGGAAAAAGAGTACAAACTCCCTATCCTGCCGACCACGAACTTTGGGAGTTTGATGCTAACGAATATTGAAAGAATTCAGGACTTATATCAAATCCGGTTGCATCGGAATGATCGGCCTTTCTTGCCAATTGCTAATTGCTAATTGCTAATTGCTAATTTTCCCTACAGGTCGTAATTCCGATGCAACGGTCAACGATATTACGCAAATCACCTTTGTTTATATAAAAAATCGTTGCTTTCTCAACTGGAGAGCTAGGAAGAAACAAAGGTGATGGCGGCAAATCACCTTTGTTTATATAAAAAATCGTTGGTTTCTCAACTGGAGAGCTAGGAAGAAACAAAGGTGATGGCCTTGCAATTAACCGTACAAAGACTGAATCCAATTCCACTCCTGGGTTAAACCCTCCCGGAGCGATACTTTAGGCTCATAACCCAGGATTTTCCTTGCTTTTGACACATCTGCCGCCGTGTGACGCGCATCTCCCATCGCTGCTGCGAGATAATTTTTGCGAATGGGACGAGAGACAATTTGTTCCATCGTGTCGATAATTTGCATTAATCCCACCCGACTCCCGCCGCCAATATTAAAAATTTCTCCCACCGCTTCTGGCACTAGAGCAGCGGCTAAATTCGCAGCAACAACATCGCCGACAAAGGTGAAATCTCGCGTTTGCTGTCCATCCCCGTAAATAGGAATTGGTTGCTCGATTAAAACCGACTTAAAAAACTTATGAAATGCCATATCCGGGCGTTGGCGGGGGCCGTAGACGCTAAAATATCGCAATGCCGTAAACGGAACTTTGAAGTTTTTGTAATACAATCCACATAAACGCTCAGCTGCCAGCTTGGTAATGCCGTAAGGAGATACGGGGACAGGACAAATAGATTCAGAAGTCGGTAAAGTTTCGGCATTGCCGTAGACAGAAGAAGTTGAAGCATAAACAAACCGCTTCAGGTGTTTGGCGTCCTTCGCCGCTTCCAGCATAATTTGCGTGGCGTTGATATTCCTTTCTGTATAAGCGCGGAAGCCATCGCCCCAGCTAGCACGGACTCCCGCTTGCGCCGCTAGGTGATAAACTATTTCCACATCAGCCAACAGTGCCGCCCAATCGAGAGACTGGATATCTGCTTCGATTAATTTAAAATTAGGGTGATTTTCAAAGCTGGAAATATTCTGGCGTTTCAGGGCTGGGTCATAATAATCGTTGAACTGATCGACCCCGATCACCTGTTCCCCTTGGTTTAACAGGGCTTCCACCAAGTGAGAACCAATAAAACCGGCGACCCCTGTAACGATACTTTTAGCCATAAACTTTCTATACTGAAGAGCGATACCTGGACTGAAGAGTAACATTTTATCCTTAAAAATTCGATAGCTGGAGTGCGAAGATAACGTGAAGGTTTTGGTTGTTGGGAATGGGGGACGGGAACACGCCTTAGCTTGGAAACTCCTACAATCCGAGGCAATTCAACAGGTGTTCTGCGTTCCGGGTAATGGCGGTACGGCGGTAATGCAGCGCTGTCAGAATCTCCCGCTGCGGGTAGATGATTTTGAGGGAATGGCACGCTTTGCTAGCGAAAATGATATTTCTCTGGTGGTGGTAGGGCCAGAACTGCCTCTGTCCAGGGGAATTACAGATTATCTGCGCTCGCAACACATCCCCGTTTTTGGCCCCACGAAAGCGGGTGCCCAAATTGAAGCGAGTAAAGCTTGGGCAAAAGCTTTGATGCAAGAAGCTAAAATGCCCACGGCGAAAGCGGTTGTGTTTGCCGATGCCTCGTCGGCAAAAGCCTACGTCAAGGCGCAGGGTGCCCCGATCGTGATCAAAGCCGATGGTTTGGCGGCTGGGAAGGGGGTAACCGTGGCGCAAACTGTTGCGGAAGCTCAAGCTGCGATTGAGGAGGTGTTTAACAGTTCTTTCGGCATAGTGGTGATTGAAGAATGTTTGACGGGTGAAGAAGTCTCGGTTTTAGCTTTAACCGATGGCGTGACGATTCGCCCCTTGTTACCCGCCCAGGATCACAAGCGCATCGGGGAGGGGGATACGGGCCCAAATACCGGCGGCATGGGCGCTTATGCCCCTGCCCCCCTGGTGACGCCCCAGTTGATGGCACGGATTGAGCAGGAAGTTTTGCAGAATGCGATCGCCCATCTCCAAAAGCGCAAGATCGACTATCGCGGCGTCCTCTACGCCGGATTAATGATTACCCCCCAAGGCGAACCCAAAGTCCTGGAATTTAACTGTCGCTTTGGCGATCCGGAAACCCAAGCCATTCTACCCTTGCTCGAAACTCCCCTGGAAGAATTAATGCTGGCTTGTGTCGAACAAAGACTTGACAAAATGCCACCAATATGCTGGAAGCAGGGAGCTTGCGTGTCCGTGGTGATGGCGAGTGGGGGTTATCCGGGAGACTACGAAAAAGGGAAAGTTATTACCGGGATAGAACCTGCCGAAGCAAAGGGAGCGATTGTGTTTCACGCCGGAACGCAATTGCGGCAGAACCAGATATTAACCGATGGGGGACGAGTGCTGGGGGTGACAGCTGTTGCCGCCAATTTTGAGCAAGCGATCGCACAAGCTTACGCTGGCGTAGATTGTATCGAGTTTGAAGGCAAGTACTATCGGCGCGATATTGGCTGGCGCATCAAGGGATAAGCTGACCTCGTTATCGGGAATCTTTATCGATGGTTCCTTGCTGAATTTGTCCAAACTGGTAATGATTAATGTAACAGCACAAATACCTGTTACGCGCTATCGTACTTCACAGCAAACCAAAACCCAAAGATCCCCCAAATGCTGGCCCTCTTGAAAACAATCCGAGATGCGATCGCCCATTGGTGGTCTGAATTTACCCTCCAGACAAGGCTAATGGCAGCGGCGACTTTAGTTGTTTCCCTATTTATGAGTGGCCTCACCTTCTGGGCAGTCAACTCAATTCAGCAAGATGCGCGTCTTAACGATACCCGGTTCGGTCGCGACCTGGGTATCCTGCTGGCGACGAACGTTGCGCCTTTGATTGCAGAAAACGATCTGACTCTAGTCGCCCGCTTTTCCCAACGCTTCTACGCCAGCACCTCCAGCGTGCGCTACATGCTTTACGCCGACAGTGAAGGGAAAATTTTCTTTGGGATTCCGTTTACGGAATCGGAAGTGCAAACCTCACTTACCCTCGAGCGTCGCATTCAACTACCAGCAGATTACGCGACCAATGCCGACTTGCCAATGGTGCGGCAGCATCGCACCCCCGACGGCGAAGTCACCGATGTGTTTGTTCCCGTCTATCACGAAGGAAAGTATCTGGGCATTCTGGCAATTGGAATTAATCCCAATCCCACCGTCGTCACTTCCTCAAACCTAACGCGGGATGTCACAATTGCCGTTTTTATCTCGATCTGGGCAATGGTGATTTTGGGCGGCGTGATTAACGCCTTGACAATCACTAGACCGATTAAAGAACTCGTGACGGGGGTGAAAAATATCGCTACGGGGAACTTCAAGCAGCGAATAGACCTCCCTCACGGCGGCGAACTCGGCGAGTTGATCGAAAGCTTCAACGAAATGGCGGAAAAGCTAGAGCGTTATGAAGAGCAAAATATAGAAGAATTAACGGCGGAAAAAGCCAAGCTGGAAACCCTGGTTTCGACGATTGCCGATGGGGCAGTGCTGCTGGATACTAACTTGCAGGTGATTTTAGTCAATACCACAGCGCGGCAGATGTTTGGTTGGGAAAGCAGCGATTTGGTGGGGTCGAACTTGCTGTATAGCCTGCCAGCGCCCGTTTCGGCAGAGTTGACGCGACCGTTGTATAAAATGACCGCAGGGGAAGGCGATCGCGAAGCCGAGTTTCGCATCACCCTCACCCACCCGACAAACCGCACCGTCCGCATTCTCCTGACTACCGTCCTCGACCAATACCGAGATAGCATCAAAGGCATTGCCATGACGGTACAAGATATCACTCGCGAAGTAGAACTAAACGAAGCCAAAAGTCAATTTATCAGCAACGTTTCCCACGAACTTAGAACCCCGTTATTTAATATCAAATCCTTCATCGAAACCCTGCACGAGTACGGCGAAGACCTCAACGAAGACCAACGCCGCGACTTTCTCCAAACAGCCAATCGCGAAACAGACCGCCTCACCCGCCTCGTCAATGACGTGCTGGATTTATCGCGACTGGAAACTTCCTGCCGAATTTATCATTTTGATGGGTTAGATATCGCTCAAATCGTTGACCAAACCCTGCGAACCTATCAGTTGAATGCCAGAGATCAAGGCATTGAGCTAATTCAAGAAATTGACGCCAATTTGCCCCTAGTTTTGGGTAACTACGATTTGTTGCTGCAAGTACTAACCAATTTAGTAGGAAATGCACTGAAGTTCACCGAAGCAGGGGGACGAGTAGCAATTCGGGCTTATACTATCGAACCAAAAATCGGGCCAGTGCGCCTGGAAGTTTCGGATACGGGGATTGGCATTGCGCTAGAGGATCAACAGGCAATTTTCGATCGTTTTTTCCGCGTAGAAAACCGGGTTCATACCAAGGAAGGAACTGGACTAGGACTTTCAATTGTCAGAAATATCATCGATAAGCATCACACTAAAATTCACCTAGTCAGCGAAGTGGGCGTTGGTACAACTTTCTGGTTTGACCTGGCAGTATTTCAAGAAAAACCGACCCACCTGGATCATCCATCGGACGCAACCCATTCATCAACAGTGAGCGTGCTTGAGCCTACCGCATCAAGGCCAGGATAAAACTGACAACGATTAGACCTACCAGGACAAGCCAAATCAGGTTTCGCTGCAACCACAGCCTAATCGACGGGCTGGATTTTTGCTGCGGCTTTTGATACAAATCTTTTAAAGCGCGGTTTTGGTAAAGGGTACACTCCTTAGCATAGGGGCGTTTGGGGAAAGTACAGGTATCGTCTTCGTGGTAGGTGCAACTGTCGCATAAAGAGGCTTCTTCCCCAGTCGTCCGGTGTAAAGTAATACCGGGATGACCGTAGGCTTTTAACTCCATCTGGCAATGGGGACAGATGATTGCTTGGGATTTAACGGGTTGGTGACAACGGGGGCAATTTGGCATTGATTATGAGGGATATTTAAGGAGCAATATGCCGACCGCACGCTGCGCGATCGCACTTACAGCGGATTGCTTTACCTGTGAAGTACAGCCAAAAGGCTTCGTTTGTATAGCGGCAGCATTAATGCTGCCGCTATACAAACAAAGGTATACCTTTTTTTATGGCTGCAATCCGCTATTTCTAGGGTGCATTATGGCTAGTGGCTAACGCACCCTGCAATAGTTTATAAGAGGGCAAAATCAGCGTTGGTCAGGGTATTTGCTGGTACTCCCAAAATGGTAGCTAAGAGTTCGTTGTTGTTTTGCCACAGAATCAAAGTATTGCTAGCGTTATTGCCGGTGCCTTGGACAATTTTAAGCTGAGCGAAGGTGAGAGAGTTGGTTAAGCCCAAGCGATCGCTCCCCTTGATAAAGTTGAAGATAACATCCGCACCCGCCCCGGCAACTAAAGCGAATCGGTCTTGACCGCTACCGCCATAAAGACTATCAAACCCCGCACCGCCAAACAGCACATCATCACCCTCTCCACCTTCGACGATATCATTGCCAGCACCACCGTTGAGCAAGTCATTTCCGGCATTCCCTGAAACAGAATCATCTCCTGCTTGCCCAATCAAGGTATCGTTACCTTCTCCACCAGCGAGTAAGTCAATGCCATCGCCGCCATCGAGGTAATCGTCGCCAGCTTGACCGTAAAGTTGGTCGTTGTGATTGCCACCAAACAGGGTGTCGTTGCCATCCCCGCCTTCCAGATAGTCATCGCTAGCACCACCATTGAGGCTATCATTACCAGCTTGACCGTAGAGTTGATCGCGACCATCTCCACCTGTCAAGGAGTCATTGCCATCTCCGCCTTCCAGGTAATCGTCGCCCACTCCACCATCGATGACGTCATTACCAACTTGACCGTAGAGTTGGTCGTTGGCATTGCCGCCTGTTAGGGAGTCATCGCCGCTACCGCCTTCCAGGTAGTCATTTCCCCCATCGCCTGCCAGGGTATCGTTTCCCGCTTGACCGAACAATTGGTCGTTGCCATCGCCACCCGATAATTGGTCGTTAGCGTCGCCGCCATCGAGGTAATCATTCCCCGCTTGCCCGAATAAGGTATCGGCATCTGCACCGCCATCCAGGTAGTCATTGCCGTCGCCGCCCACGAGAGAATCATTACCAGTGCGACCATACAATTCGTCGTCCCCAGTACCGCCATCGAGGGAGTCATTGCCAGTACCGCCATCGAGGGAGTCTCGTCCGGCACTGCCGTAGATTTCGTCATTCCCCGCGTCGCCGGTTAGCAGGTCATCGCCATTCCCACCTACAAGGGAGTCGTTGCCATCGCCACCCGTAAGCGAGTCGTCGCCGTTGTTGCCAAACAGGGTGTCGTCACCCGCTTGCCCGGAAAGCGTATCGCCATCGTTGCCACCATCGAGGAAATCGTTGCCAGTACCGCCAAACAGGGTGTCGTTGCCAATTTGACCGAAGAGTCGGTCATCGCCCGCATTGCCATTGAGAAGGTCGTCGCCTTTGTCACCATCAAGCAAGTCGTTGCCGTTGCCGCCATCGAGGGTGTCAGTACCTTGGTTACCGTAGAGTCGGTCATCGTCATCGCCGCCATCGAGGGAGTCGTTGCCGTTGCCGCCTTCCAGGAGGTCTACTCCCGCTTGTCCCAAGAGAAGATCGGCATCGTCGCCGCCATTGAGTTGGTCGTTGCCCTCGCCGCCTTGTAACGTGTCGCTACCCGCTTGACCGTCTAGTCGGTCGTTGCCCTCGCCGCCGAACATTAGGTCGTTGCCAGCACCGCCATCGAGGTTATCGTTACCAGCGCTGCCATCGAGGGTATCGTTGCCTATTTGACCGTATAGATAATCGTTGCCATCGTTACCAACTAACGAGTCATCGCCGTCGCCGCCTTCGAGGTAGTCGTTGCCAGTGCCGCCATCAAGGATATCGTTGCCGAGTTGACCGTAAAGTTGGTCGTTACCGCCGCTACCAGCGAGAGAGTCATTGCCTTCGCCGCCTTCGAGGTAGTCGTTGCCTTCGCCACCGTCAAGGGAGTCATTACCCGCTTCGCCATAGAGTTGGTCGTTATCGGTGCCGCCGTTGAGATAGTCGTTGCCGTCGCCGCCGGTGATGTAGTCAATTCCCGCTTCACCCGCTAACGAGTCGTTGCCAGCAGAACCGATAATCCGATCGCGTCCTTCTCCTCCTTCGACGGTATCATCCCCAGCACCGCTATCGATAAAGTCGTTGCCACCTAACCCATCGATAAAATTATTGCCATCATCGCCAATTAAAGTATCGATGAATTCCGAACCAATCAGGTTTTCAATTAATGTGAGAATATCGCCGTTGGCATCTCCTGCCCAACCTTTACCCGTTTTCAAACTCACAGCAACGCCCGTTGCGGAATTGAAATAGGAAGCAGTATCGTTGCCAGTACCGCCATCAAGGGTATCTGCCCCTTTTCCGCCCACAATCAAGTCATCGCCTGCTTCTGCCATCAGGACATCGTTGCCGTTTTCCCCATAAAGCGAATCGTTTCCATCTCTTGCTGCAATCGTATCGTTGCCATCTCCGGAGGTAATAATATTCGCTTTGGCATCGCCGGTAATGTTGTCGTTGAAGGCGGAACCGATGACATTTTCAACGTTAAAGATTTGGTCGTTATTGCCAAAACCATCTTGAGCGAAGTTCTGTTCAAGGTTGACAATGACGCTACTTGGATCGCGGCGATAGCTGACAGTATCGGTATCTTCACCACCATCAATGGTATCGTTGCCTGCATTGCCAATTAGCAGGTCATTTTTTGCTAACCCTTTGATTTGGTTATCAACGCTGTTGCCAATCAGAATATCATCGAAGTTTGAGCCGATGATATTTTCTAAATTGGTCAGTTTATCGGTATTGCCAAAACCATCTAAAGCAGTACCGCCGCTAATTGTAAACGTCGGTTCTAAATCGATCGAATCGAGGGCATTATTACCGTAACTTTGGGTTTCATCGATATTGACAACAACGCCTTCAGGAGAATTGTCATAACTAACGGTATCGATATCGAGTCCACCATCAATCGAGTCATTACCAGCCGCCCCGATTAGCAAATCATTGCCAGCATCTCCAACGATTTCATCATCCCCAGCCTCGCCATAAATTGTGTCTTCTCCAGAACCACCGGCAAGCTGATCGTTGCCATCAAAGCCGCCGATCAGGTCATTTCCAGAACCGCCGTCGATGCGATCGCTTCCTGTTTCTCCGAATAACTCATCGTTACCATCGCCACCAGCCAGGGTATCGTCGCCTTCTCCCCCAGCTAAGAAATCGTTACCTGCATCCCCAGATAACTGGTCGCTACCGTCGCCGCCCAGCAGGTTATCGTTCCCATCTGCACCTACTAGGGTGTCGTTACCAGCTTCGCCAAACAGGTTATCATCTCCCGCTTCTCCATTCAGGAGGTCGTTGCCATCGCCGCCAACTAGCTGGTCGTTGTCGGTGCCGCCAAACAGGCTGTCGTTTCCGGCGTCACCGTACAGGTCATCACTACCAATGCCGCCAACAAGCGAGTCTTCTCCATCCCCACCGTTTAATTGGTCAGCACCAGCACCTCCATCTAGGATGTCATTTCCCGCATCACCAAATAAGCGATCGCTACCGTCGTCACCCTTGAGCCTGTCGCTACCTTCCCCGCCATAGAGTACGTCGTCACCGTTTTCGCCCACCAGCGTGTCATCGCCGGTGCGTCCGTACAGAATATCTTTGCCGTCGCCGCCTTGCAGGAGATCGTTATTTGCCTCACCGTCAAGGATATCGTCTCCCGCTTCGCCAGCCAGTAGGTCATTGCCGTCACCACCGTTAAGCAGGTCGTTACCATCGCCACCGTTGAGGGTATCGTTACCCCCATCACCCTGTAGCGCATCGTTTTCGCTGCCACCAGATAGCAAGTCGTTGCCATCTCCACCAGTTAACAAGTCTTTACCCGCACCTCCATCGAGGGTGTCGTTCCCCGCTTCGCCCGCTAAGCTATCGTTGCCGTCACCGCCGCTGAGACTGTCTTCCCCAGCGCCACCGGAAAGGTTATCGTTACCTGCCTCTCCAGACAACTGGTCGTTCCCCTCGTTGCCATTGAGTAGGTCATTGCCTTCACCGCCCGATAGCAGGTCGTTGCCATTACCCCCGTTGAGAGCATCGTTTCCCGCTTCTCCATTGAGCGTATCGTTCCCTTCCCCACCGTCGAGGAAATCATCGCCGTTACCGCCATTGAGCAGATCGTCTCCAGCTTCCCCGTAGAGCTTGTCTTTGCCGTCGTTACCGTTGAGCGTATCGTTACCACCGCGACCAAAAATTTCGTCATCAGTGGCACTGCCATTTAAGAGGTTGTTTCCGTCATCACCTGTAAGAGATCCCGTTTTGGGAGGAATACCACTGCCTGCACCCAATTGAAAATCCCAGAGAATGACTTCAGGACTTTCTAATCTGAACAGAACATCTGGGGGTTTACTGGGGTCATCAACAATTTTGACTACTTTTTTGACTATCTTTTTAACTGCCCCGAAGAGAGAGCCAATAATCGGAATTTCTTCAATGACATCCTCTACCACCTTAGTTGCCCGACCGATAAATTCTCCAGCCTCATCGAGCCACCCAGCTTCCTTCGCTAAGTCTTTGAACACGCCATAAACAGGATTGACCCAATAAACCGGATCGGTTAAAACTTTTTTGACGATCGCAGCACCGACTGGCATGGTAACTTGAGCTGCAAGACCGGCGGAAATTCTGCCATCAACTTGATCGAAAATTTGAGATTCAATTTCATTGATGCGAGTTTTACCATCACCGTTTGGATCGGCGAGATTAAAACCAACTTTGTTCCTGACAAAACCACCTCCAGAGAGGTCTAAAACCCCTACATCTAGACTGAGTTTGGCAGCAATATCTCCAGCAAACGTGACTTCCGGAATATCCTCGCCCGTGCCGTCTGGGTTGGCGCGATCGCTCACGTAAAAACCATTAAAAACATTCCCGCTTCCACCCAGCGCCGCAATTCCTGCTGTATCGTAGCCAAAAGCAAAATCCATTTTGGCTTTAATATTATCGATCCCAATTTTGGCAAACAATGGTGGCAAAATCGGTATCGGTATATCTGGCGGATCGAAGTCAAACTCCAATGCTGGCATGTCGTATATAAACAGGTTACTCGGTCGCTTCAGCAACAGATTTATAGCGGCAATATCTGGCAATGCTGCTTGCTGTAACAAGTTAAAAGCTTCTTGAGGACTGGTTATAACCGGGAATTGAAGCCCACCAAATTGTTGCAGAGAACTACTAAAGTTTGGGGCAAAACTAGCGAGTTGGGACTTGATGACATCAGTGTTAGTTGGATTTAAAGTAGCGTTCTGAGGGTTCCCTGTATTGAACTCAAAGCTACCCAAATTAATTTGATTGCTAGTAGCAATACTTGAAGCAATGTCCAAAAGTTGAGTGATATCGCGAGCCGATTTGATAAATTGTAGGCTTTGATCTAAACCAGGAATGGGTTTAACTGTGTCTACAAACTTGAGAATATCTAGTATCGTTACATCACCAGGCGTGGCGACTTGCTCAACATCCAGTACACTTTTAAGACCCAAACCACTCGGTATATCATCCGTCAGAAAAGCAATGTTAGTCGTTAGACCTTGAAGCACGGGTCGAATCGGTGCAATCACCTTATCAACGTTTTGCAAAACGGGTTTGGTAAAGTTTTGAAAAAACGAACCCAGCCCCACATTTACATCGGTAAAACTTACTTGCGGCTGAATATTACTCGCAAAAACATCCGGCACACCCAAGTTAAAATTGAAGTTAAAAGATGGCAAAACAACTGAGTCAACCAGAGTTGTTTTAGCTTTAAGGCCAATATTAGCATTGCCATTCAACTTCGGTAAAATCTCCGCAGCCGCAATTTGCCCGTCGGAGTTTTGGTCTTGCAGATCTAAAGCAAAGTTACCGTTAAATTGAGTGTTGTTATTCTGGACATTCAGCTTTAATAAGCCCAAATTTGCTGACGTATCTAAAGATGTCACAGATGAATTTAAGCCAACTTTAAATTCATCTGTGTTTGAGGTATCTAAAAAAAATCCGCTATCTTTTTTTAAACCAAAATCTAAACCGAAGTTTAGGTTAAGATTAGCCGTGGCACTGCCTTGAACCTCTAAACCAATGTTGGGAATACCAAAGTTAGCAGCAATTTGGCTGGCGGGTAAATTTTTCGGATTGTTTAAATTCAATTTAAACTTAATTTCCTCGGCTGTTTGCGAGACAATGTTGACTAACCCTCCAGTTGCTTCCGAGAGTTTCTGCGCGATATTATCAAGCGTTAAAGTAACTCCATTCAGGACATTTGATTTCCACAAGTCCTGTATTCCTAAAGCGTTGTTGAGTTGGTTGCCAAAAATTGGTAAATTTTTGCTAAAAACTTGGGTGTTGATAGTAGACTGAATTGTAGTTAGGAGATTTTCTAATCCGCCAATTACAGCATTCAGATTATTGCCCGTGTAGCTGTCAGCTTTTTCGATTTGAATAATTTTCCCATCAATCGTGAGAACTGCGGTATCGTTTTCTGCTTTTAATCCTTGCAGTGTTGGTGTATCTAAATATTTGCCTTGCACTAAAGCTGAAAATATCGCTCCTTCGTCTCCAGGAGAATCAAATACGTTAATTCGCGCATCGACAAAATGTCCGATTTCCTCTAATAAAACATCCGCGCTCGCATCCCCATCCCCTCCATTCCGTGCCAAGTATTCCTCAGATAAATAAATCTTGTTAGTATCAACAGAAAAAGCCCCATTCGCGCCATTGATATCGGCTGCTGAACGAATTTCAACTGCTGGCAATCCTGTAAAATCGCCCGTTATCCATAGCTGACGGAATGCTTCTATTCCGGCGTTGTCGAAGTCGTTACCGAAGGCGCGAGCTATTTTTTTCCCAAACTCTTCATCTGCCGCAAATTCGGTTAATAATTTGTCGGCACTTTCCTCAGATTTATTCAAGCTATCGAGCAAATTTCCACTAGACATAATAACCCACCTCAACAGGTTGCGAAAACAATTAAATATCCCTTGCTAATTGCTAATTGCTAATTGTTAATTGGATTTATAGGGTGTCTGCTATTGGCAATTACCCATTACCCATTACCAGTACGCTTGGATCTAACTAGCAACTTGCGTTAAATAGATGAACCCTACGGCTAAAAATGCCACGATTAGCCGTTTACAGAGCCAATATCTATCGAGCTATTTACAGTTAAACAAGCGTTGAATGAGTCAGGTTTCACCCATTCAAGGTATCTCTACTCAGCTGTTGCACCTTTCCACCGAACCGCCCGGAAATAAATTTCCGGGCTAACAGCTCAAGTCCATTAAAATGGACTGAAATTCCTTTTGAATAAGTGTTTAGTCCTCTAAAGAGGACTTGAGCTAAAAGCCCGTGAATTTATTCTCTGGCGGGTTAATGATCCGGTGCAATATCTGAGTCTACAAACAGTTTGATGTTGAGTCAATTTCGCCTAGACAAACGAACCTAACAACCAACCAATCTCAGACAGGTTTGAATCCCTATTGCTGTAACAATTACCCAAATAGGGAAACCGGAAAAAATTAGGTAAGTTTACGAGGTTTGCAGCTTGAGTTAAAGACTTTGTTTTTATTTTTCGACGATGATACTAAGTTAACCTGACCCAAGATAAATAGCGTGAAAATTTAACAAATATACGTAAAAATACGGCGGTCGAAGTTGAACCGAAAACGGATAGATGAAGCGGGGACAGCAAGCTAGCGATCGCACGCAGATCCTAAACAGCCTAAACATTTTCCCACCCGGTGCGGAAATCCACCTCACACAGCAGGACTGAGGAGTTCATACAATGATACTGGATGCCAGAATGCGATCGCGCGCGAGCATGATTTGATGGCATCGGTGACGCCGCCTTTTTCACCAAATAACAGGAACGCAGCATGGATAACAACAACTGGATGAAACAATTAATGATGATTGGTATTGGCACGACGACCTTGGTCGCCGATAAAATCCGCGAAGTCAGCGATGAATGGGTTAAAGAGGGTAAAATCAATCCCGACCAAGCTAAGGCATTCGTAGATGATATGATGCATCAGTTGGGGTCGGATAAGGGTAACTTTGAAGCTCAGATGCAGCGCCAGATGCGTAATATGTTGCAGGATCTGGGGGTTCCCCGCCAGTCTGAAGTAGATGAATTGCGGGGACGCATAGACCGTCTAGAACGTCAAGTACGCGACTTGGAAAACAAACTCTGGCGTTAAAACTCGATCTTAAATAGACTATCCGACTCCCAAGCGTGATATGTTTAACGGCGTCCGATCTGAGGGCAAACAGATGAGAGGAATTTTAATTAGCTTTGGGGTCGTGGTAGTCTGTTTTCTGGTCATCGTGGTGGCTCAACTTGGCGGGGGGCCTAAAGGTGCGATCGGATCGCAAGTGTCTAACACGCCAGCTGACTTCGCTACCGCATCGCCTTTGACTCAACCGACGATCGCCGAAGCGACGAACGAGAATACCCTAATTGCGAGCAATACTATGAATGAGGAAACTGCGGGTGCCGTCATCACCACGCCTTCTGGACTGAAGTATATCGAGATCGAGGCAGGAACTGGGGCGACGCCAAACAGAGGTCAGACGGTGAGGGTACACTATACCGGCACTTTGGAAGATGGTACCAAGTTTGATAGTTCGCGCGATCGCAAGCGTCCCTTCGATTTCACTATTGGTGTCGGACAAGTAATTAAAGGTTGGGATGAAGGCGTCGGTACGATGAAAGTCGGCGGACGGCGTCAGTTAATTATCCCCCCAGATTTGGGTTACGGCGCTCGCGGTGCGGGTGGAGTCATTCCCCCCAATGCGACTCTCATATTCGATGTGGAACTGCTAGAAGTTAAATAACGCCAGTTCCTAGTTATAAGTTGTGAGATTGATAATAACTCAAGTTGCTAGTTATCTCTCAAAAAACAGCTAATGGCTAATGGCTAATGGCGAGATTGGTAAAAATCCTATATTAGCAATTAGCAAGCTTGCAATTAGCAACGCCCTTGTTTATAACTAGCAACTTGCGTTAATAGGTAATTGGTAATTGGTAATTGGTAATTGGTGGTGGAATCGTTAAAATTACCGATTACCCTTTACCCATTACCAGTAGCAGCACACTTTAACGAGATATTCCTTGGTTCCACTTAATTGTTGGTAAAATCCGCCCCTACTTACGTTAAATAACTCAAGTTGCTAGTTACCTCATAGATAGCGCCTAATGGCTAAAGGCTAATATCAGTAAAAATACTTTATTAGCAATTAGCCATTAGCAATTAGCAATTAGCAACGCCTGGGTTTATAACTAGCAACTTGCGTTAAATAGCAATTTTCTGGTTTCTCCCAAGAAGATTAACGTTTGGGAGAAGCCAAATTTCGGAATCGCGTAAACTGGGAATCAAATAATAACTTAACCGTCCCCGTCGGGCCATTTCTATGTTTAGAAATAATCACTTCTGCAATTCCTCGGTCAGGAGTATCGGGCATATAATATTCTTCCCGATATAACATGATAACTACGTCGGCGTCCTGCTCTAGAGAATTATGCAGAATTATATTATTCGCAATAAAGTTGTGTAGTTTAGGAACTGTTAAATCATAAACTTCAGCTTCACCATCAGGCTCTATTGAAACAATTTCATCCCAGTAAACATCACTATTAGCCAATCGCTCAATTTCATCTGATTTAACAACCAGAGCTAATTTTGAAGCTCGTTTAGAATCTAGCCATTTAACGACTGGATTTCTGACGTTATGGGTTAATCGATAACTTGCAGCAAGATAGACCTGATACCAGTCTCGCTCTTTAACAATACGAGGTGTAACCCGATCGCCAAAAACTTCGACAGCTAAAGATGAAACAATTTGAGCTAAATCTGGCTCTCTAGTCGTGTATTGAATTGCGTGTCGAGGAAGAGTACAACCGTCTCCTATTAAATGACCAAGTAACCCTAATTCAGCATTGCTCATCGATTGAAAAGATGGACTTGGTAAGCACCGAGGTAAAGCAATGCGCGAACCTTCCCTCATCTCATCCAGACGCTTCCAGCCGTCAATAGTGAGAAACTTGTGATTACCAGTCGCCCTAATAGTACGTCCAAGGCGAGTTGTTAGCCGCCACACAGGTTTTACACCCGTCGCAAAGGCATTGCTGACAATAGCCCTTTCTAACTTCATGGTGACTTCATTTAGCGCCCAAACTGCAAAACCCGATTTTCCTACCAATTCGCGAATCGGCACTTGTACTCCACTATCTGCTAAAGTCACAAGGCTATCACCAGTCAAGCAACCCGATTCTCTTAGATCGGACATCATCGGACGCTTGTTAGTGCGTGCTTCTACACTCCGACTTAGCTGAGATAAACCAATAACGGGTACGTTGAGTTCGCGCGCTAAACCTTTAAGACTGCGGGTAATTTTTGACAGTTCTTGCACCCGGTTATCGCTACCGCCGCCTTCCATTAATTGCAAGTAATCGATTAAAACTAATCCCAATTCTCCACCGTTTTCTGCTTGGAGGCGACGCGCTTGACTCCGCATTTCTGTGACGCTAATATTTGCAGAATCATCAATAAAAATAGGCAATTCCGATAAATTGCCGATGGCGCGACTCAAAGATTCCCACTGATTTTGACTAATTCTTCCCGAGCGCAAATAATTACTTTCAATACCGGCTTCACTTGCTAGAAGTCGCTGTACCAATTGCTCTTTTGACATTTCTAAGCTAAAAATAGCAATGGGTAGTCGATAGCGATTAGCGATATTGTGAGCAATACTTAAGCAGATCGCAGTATTGTGAACGCAAATATCATTGGCTACAAAATTGTGTGTCTCTGGGATAGTCAAGTCATACACTTGCTTGGAGCCAACTGATTCGATAGAAACAATTTCATCCCAATAAACATCGCTCATCGCTAACTGTTGCAGCGGCAAATTATCTAGTGCTGATGCCAGAATCATCAGTCGATCTCTGGTTAGCGATCGCTTGCCCACATGAATATTACTATGTCCCTTAATTCCGGCACGTCTCGCTAAAGTTGCCCAAGGTTCGCTACCTTTTGCTACTGCTATTTTGTCCCATATTTCAACTGGAATCAGGTCGCGATTGGTTTGGTATTTTTTCTTTGCCAAGGCTGACTGTACCTTATGCAGCGCCTCTTCTTTACCAAATATACCAATTTCTGAAATAAAATTTTTGAGCGATTTTGCATCCGTAATATCCAGTTGCCAAGCTTGTCGTCTAGCATCTTTGTATTTAAACGAGCGTTTTTTCAGCGCGGCAATAATCCCAAATCTTAATAACAGATGTTGAATTTGTCTGGCTAGCTTCTCACTCACAGTCCCATAACCTAATTGTGCTTGACCGCTAGCCAATACTGTCGCCCATCCATCCTTAGAAAAGAGGCGATTTAAAAATAACGCTACTTGGGTACGAGTTAGCTTAAAAATAATCTCTGGTATAGTTTCTTTATCAGTCAAATCCGCCAATAATTTAACTTCACACTCGCCCAGGGTTTCTGTCCCAAAAATATTTATTCTTCGAGGGATAGCAATTTTCTCCCCTGGTTTAAGCTCTGCTAAACGCTTCCAGCCATTAATTGTTAAGTAAGGATGGGTAATTGTTGTTTCAACAAATCTTCCCAAGCGGGTCGTAACGCGGAATACTGGTTTGATCCCATCATCCACAAAAGCCGAAGCTTTCGCGGTGTGAAATTTCCAATCATTTCCTAGAGTTAGTAATTCGGCTCGACGGCGGTTATAGATTTCTTGAATAGTTGCTACGCTACCATCTGAAAGGACAATTTCAGTATCTAGGGAGCAGCATTTTCCCATTGACGGTCTGCCAGCGACAATAATTAGATCGGAACGCTGAAAACCGCCCGTCATCGCATCTAAATCGTAAAAATCGCACAACAGACCCGGTAACACTTGGCCTTCTTGGCGATTTTCAATATCTTGAAATGTATGAATCAGCGTCTCGGAAATCGGAACTAAACCTTGGGCGGGTCGTTCTTGAGTAATGCTAAAAACTTCCTGTTCTGCCTGGTCGAGAATAATCGGTAATTCGACGGCTGTTTTGAAACCCAGATCGGTAATTTTATAACCGGCATTAATTAATTTGCGGCGCAGATATTTATCGATTACCAGTGCCGCATACTGGTCGATATTGACTGCGGATACCGTGCGATCGACCAATTGCACTAATTTATTAGTCCCGCCGACTTTTTCCAAACAATTACGATCGGCAAGCCAGGTGGTAACGCTCATTAAATCTGTTGGCTTGCCTTGACTGTGGAGGGTAGTTGCGGCTCGATAAATAATTCTATGAGCTTCTAAGGAAAAGGCTTCAGCACTCAGATGGTCGCAAATGCGCCCGATCGCTTCTGGATCTAGGAGAATGCCGCCTAAGATCGCTTCCTCCGCTTCGACATTTTGGGGAGGTAAGCGATCGCTCGCCCCTGGTAAATTTAATTCGTCAGCCATAATTGAAAATAGCTAATGGCTAATGGCTAATGGCTAACGATCAAAAGTTCTGAACAATTAGCAATTAGCAATTAGCAATTAGCAACTAGCCTGCCACTACTTGAACTTCTACCGTTGCGGTAACTTCGGGATGCAGCTTGATGTCGGCTTTGTAAGTACCAACTTTGCGAATATCCGGTATGGTAATACCGCGCCGATCGATTTCCTGACCCGTGCGTGCGCCAATCGCCTCTGCCAGTTCCTGTTCGGTGACGGTACCGAAGATGGCATCTTCTTTCCCCACCTGCTTGCTGATGGTGAAGCTACCGGCTGCTTCAATCGCAGCTTTGCGCTCAATGGCAACTTTCTTTTCTTCCAACAGGCGTTGCTTTTCTTGCTCTCTACGCCGTTCTACTTGCTTGAGAATGGCTGGAGTTGCATTGACCCCAAGCCCTCTCGGCAATAGATAATTGCGAGCGTAGCCAGGAGCTACTTCTACCAGGTCGCCGGATCTTCCCAGCTTGCTGACATCCTGAGTTAAAACTAATTGAATGCGTTTCGGCATGACTTGTCCTCTAGTGGGTAATGAGTACCCAGCCCAAACATACAATCGTATCGAAATACCGAGAGCGATCGCAACCGGGTAAGTCTGCCTCAAAATTGATCCTTCATTCCCCGTATTCGCCCAAAGGTCTGCACGGGATCGCTGCTTTTCGCCGCCGCTTGTAACTCCGGAACATCCCACCGCAAAAAGGGATTTGTGCGTTTTTCTACCCCCAACATCGATGGTACGGTCGCTTCTAACCGACTGCGCGCTTGCTTAACCTCGGCGTATCTTTTTTGTAAGTCAGGGTTTGCACCATCCACCGTCAGGGCAAATTCCAGATTTTTCATCGTGTATTCGTGGGCACACCATACCCTAGTATTATCTGGGAGAGCGCGCAATTTGGTGAGGGAAGCAACCATTTGGGCGGGGGTGCCTTCAAACAATCTGCCGCACCCACCCGCAAACAACGTGTCGCCGCAGAATAGATCCCCTGGTTGATCGGGGGCATCTGGCGGAAAATAGTAAGCGATATGGGCGCGGGTATGTCCGGGAACGAAGAACACGAGAGCCACTTTGCCAGCGAACTCGACCTGGGAGCCTTCGGTCAAAAATACCTGCTGTCCCGGAATTCTACCAGCATCCTCTGCTCCCCCATAAACGCGAACCTGGGGAAAATGCTGCATTAGCTGCTGATTGCCGCCGACGTGGTCCCCGTGATGGTGGGTATTGAAAATCGCGACTAATTCCGCCTTCAAGGCTTGAAGTTGCCGCAATACAGGCTCAGCTTCTGCCGGATCGACCGCAGCGGCGATATTTTGTTCCGGATCGTGCAGCAAAAACACGTAATTGTCCCAAAGGGCTTGAAGCCGGTAAACCTGCATGTAAACTGTCTCCTTTGCGTATTGAGGCAGAGGGGGATACTTGAGAGCGAATGTTTAAAGTTTCCCGATCCGAGCTTTGCCTGGGCGTACCTAAATAATACTTAAATCCAAATAGGATCCGGAATGATAAAGAAAGACGATCGACTGGGAAAAATATATAAGCCGATTAGGAAACCACTGCTGATGACCAAAGGCGCTCCCCGTAAATCCAACTTAACCGTCAAGCAAATGATAGAGCAGATCTTTTCAGCCAAACAAATCAGCCGTCAGGATCACCTCAAGCTCATATCTGCGGTTCTCTCTGACTACGAGCTCACCGACGAAGACCGCCGCCAAATTAATCGTATATTTGACTACATTCAAACCGGTCGCCTGAAGATCGTTGACTGACGACGGTTCCACGGTGTTAGGTTAGTAACGCATTATCGAAGTTATGAAGCAGGATAGATGCCCCCCAATAGCCTTGGAAGTAATGTAGACTTCGCGCCAAACAAGCGCCAAGTTCGTAAAACATAGCACAGCAGGAAGGTTTAAAAGTGTCACAGGATAAACCAACCATTCTCGTTACCGGGGGCGCAGGTTATATTGGCTCTCATGCGGTTAAAGCACTTCAACAGACAGGTTACGGCGTCGTCGTTCTGGATAACTTGGTCTACGGACATCGCGACATCGTCCTTGATGTGTTAAAGGCGGAGTTGGTAGTGGGAGATACAAGCGATCGCCCATTCCTAGATCGCCTCTTCTCGACTCACCATATTGACGCCGTGATGCACTTTAGCGCCTATGCTTACGTAGGCGAGTCGGTAACCGATCCCGCTAAATACTACCGTAATAACGTCATAGGTACTCTGACGCTCCTAGAGGCTATGATGGCAGCATCTGTGAAGAAATTTGTCTTTTCTTCCACTTGTGCCACCTACGGCGTGCCCAAAATCGTGCCGATTCCCGAAGATCATCCCCAAGATCCGATCAATCCCTATGGTGCTACTAAATTAATGGTGGAACGAATTCTCGCCGATTTCGCTCCAGCATATGACTTTAAGTCGGTTTGCTTCCGCTACTTCAACGCCGCCGGTGCAGATCCCCAAGGGTTGTTGGGTGAGGATCACGATCCGGAAACTCACTTAATTCCCCTAGTGCTGATGACTGCTTTGGGTAAGCGCGATTCTATTTCTATTTTCGGCACGGACTATCCTACACCAGATGGGACTTGTATTCGAGATTACATCCACGTCTCCGATTTGGCAGATGCCCACATTTTGGGCTTGGAATATCTTTTACAAGGCGGTAACAGCGATGCGTTTAACTTAGGTAACGGCTTGGGTTTCTCGGTAAAAGAAGTGATTGATGCTGCAAGGGAAATAACCGGACGAGAGATTAAGGTAGAAGTCAGCGATCGCCGCCCCGGCGATCCCCCCGCCTTAGTCGGTAGCAGCGACAAAGCTCGGACAATCTTGGGCTGGAAACCGCAATACCCAGACATCAAAGATATCCTATCCCATGCTTGGCAGTGGCATCAAAAACGTCACGGTTAAGGTGTTAAAAACGATCGGACTGTCAGAAGAACCTGACGGTCTGATTCTACCCCTCCGTTAGTTTCCAGTAAATGACTTTGAGGAGTGCATCAATGTTGGTAATAGCTGCTAAATCCGGACAACTAGGTAACAGACTACTACTTTTTGCTCATTATATTGCTTTTGCAAGGGAGAATAACCTGTGGTTGCTGAATCCGGCCTTTGATGAATATGCTGAATATTTCCAAGCCACAGCCAACGATCTATTTTGTGCCTATCCACCGCCCCCTCTCAAAATCAAAGGCAACCGTTGGTTACGCATAAAATACTATCAATTTAATCGCTATTTGGCTGAAAGCAAACTGTTCAAATTAATCGACATCACCAGAGAAAAGCCATTTAACTGGAGCGACTCTAAAGTAACCGAACAGGTTAAAGCCAACTCGATCGCCTTTATGCAAGGGTGGCTCTTGAGAGATGGATGGTTTGTGCAAGATCTAGCAAATTTACGCAAACATAGGGAGGCAATTAGAGAATACTTCAAACCTTTAGAAAAGTATAGACAAAATGTAGATAAGTTAATTTCCACTATGAGGAGGAACGATGCTGATATCCTGATTGGAATCCATATCCGTCAGGGAGATTACCAGCAGCATCAAAACGGTAGATACTTTTACCAAAGCGAGGACTATGTCAAAGTCATGGCCTCAGTTAAACAGTTGTTTGCCGATAAAAAGGTCAAAATTTTAATATGTTATAACGCCAAGCAAGATCAAAAATTATTAGCTCAGTTTGATTACTATTTTGGCAACAACCAAATTATTGAAGACATGTACTCCTTAGCGGAATGCGACTATATTATGGGGCCTCCCAGCAGTTATACGATGTGGGCATCTTTTTACGGGGATAAACCGCTTTACATGATCAGAGATCTAAACAAAACTCCAAACCTGAATGACTTTGTACGTTTTTATGAGTGGCAAGGTACTTTCCATTACCGGGAAGATTGGAGCCAAAGCTATTGGGAATGGACTCACTAAATACCAAATATTAAAGCTCGCGCGGAGAACTAAACATGGAAACGCTACCCTCGGTAGAACCTCTGGTAATGACAGCAACCATTAACGTTGGAAATACTCCTTACGTTAAAATAAATAATTCAGAGGAAAGGTTGTTAGAATACTTGTGCGCTCTGATTTCATGGATCAAGCTGACTCCAGTTAATCCAATTATATTTTGTGAAAACAGTCAGACAGATTATGATTTTCACAAAATTCAGCAATTTGCCAAAGATGAAGGAAAAACTTTGGAAGTATTAGTTTTCGATGGCAATCGGGAGTCTCAACGGTATGGGAAAGGGTATGGAGAAGGAAAAATAATTAAATATGCGATCGAGCAAAGCTATCATCTAAATGACGCTCTTAACTTTTATAAAATTACAGGAAGATTGTTTGTCCCGGATTTTTTTCAAATACAGCAGCAGTATGCTCAATTTTCTAATGTATTCAAAATCCACCAGAGTGCTGCAAAAAAAAAGGTATTTGAATCAAGGATAAGCCTTTATAAGGATTTTAAAGCCTACTTATTTTCCCTGAAAACAAGAGGTTTTAAAGCGCCACATAACCCTGTTTATGTAAATGCAGCCTTCTTTAAGTCAAATGTGGCTTTTTTTAAAAAAAATATGATGAATTCGTACAAGCGAGTTAACGATCGATATGGTTATTATCTTGAACACGCATATTATGATGATTTAATTGGCAAATATTTTACTTCAATGGAGACAAAGTACGACATCATAGGCAGAAGTGGGAGTCGGGGGCATGTATTTGCGGGGGATTATTCAGATGAAATAAAAAAATTAGCGAAAACATTTATAATTGATTAATGTTTTCAAGTAAAAAAAGAAACAAGATTAGTGAAAACCGGGTGCAATGGATAAACATTTCAACAAAATTTCAGTAATAACTCCTTCTTTCAACCAAGCTAATTTTCTTGAGGCAACCATCAAGAGCGTATTGTCACAGGAATATCCTAACCTTGAATATATAATTATTGATGGGGGTTCTACAGACGGGAGTTTGGAAATTATTAAAAAATACGACAAGTATCTGCATTACTGGTGTAGCGAACCAGACCAGGGTCAATATGATGCAATTAATAAAGGATTTGCTCGTGCTACTGGCGAAATCCTTGCTTGGATAAACAGCGATGACATGTACTATCCTTGGGCTTTTAAAACTGTATCCAGCATTATGTCTGCATTTCCTCAAATTGAATGGTTAACAACCCTCTATCCAGGTGCTTGGGATTATCATGGCTTTTTTAAGGGACTGCGGTCAATACCTGGCTACTCAAAAGAGGCATTTCTGGATGGTTGTTACTTACCTTCGGGTGGGAAAGCATTCGGTTGGATACAGCAGGAGTCTACCTTCTGGAAGCGGAGTTTGTGGGAAAAAGTAGGAGGCCACATTCGCACCGAATATTCACTCGCGGGCGATTTTGACCTGTGGGCGCGCTTTTTTTTCCACGCAGATTTATATGGAACAAAGTCACCAATCAGTGGATTTCGTCGTCAATTTAACTCGCGAAATAGTCAAAACTATAAGAAGTACGTGACAGAATCTGAAAAGTCACTAGCTGCGATGCGAGAAAAACTAAATTGGTCACCCAGCTTGACTAGAAAGAGCGCGCTAAAGTTGCAAATAAATAAAATTCCCAAGCTGAGGAAAATCAGCGAATCAATGTACACATATAAGGGAAAGAGAGTAGTACGGAAACAAGTGGAATTGCCAGAAGGATTTTGGGAATTAGAAGAGTATAATTTTTTTGTAAGTTAAAAAAAAGGGGGAAAGAATGAAAGAATCAAAAGGATTTATCACAATTTTGACAGGTCTTTACTCGTTCCAAGACTGCGTGCATTTTTTAGCAGCAATCAGGAAGTTCCATACTGAACCGATTGTCATTTTAATCGACCGGGTTCCTTTTTATCTGCAAACTTTGCTCAAAGCTTTTCCCAATGTCATCCTTAAACCAGCACCGGCTAATGAAAATCCGGTTTTAGCTTCTCGACTGGCAAAGGTTGCCTTGTATGAAGCATCCCCTTTTGAAAAAACAATATTCCTCGATTGCGATATTTGCTTGTTAGATAAAATTGAGGAACTTTTTGCAGCATTAGATGAAGTAGATTTTTTAGTCACCGAAGATGTTCAGCGTGACATCACAAAAGCTTCTAATTTGCTGAGAGGCAAAGAAGAAATACTGCCAACGCTGCAAAAAGTTGGATTGCCGGTAACAGAAAAAACCATTCAATATAATACGGGGGTTTTGGGGTATAGAAAAAGTGCCAAAAATGAAGAATTGTTTGGCAAGTGGAGGAGTTATTTTGAGTCAGTGATACTAAAAAATCAAGATGTGCTGCTGCTGAAAGACCAAGGCGCATTTGCGGCGGCGATGGAAACGGTTAAACCGAGTTTGAAAGTTTTGCCACCAACCTATAATTTCCTGGATAAATGGAAGGGAAGTTACAACATCAACGAACAAATCAAAGTGCTGCACTGTACCTATCCCTATCGACCCCAATATGCTAAAAATATTACGCGATCGCTGTACACGAGAATTTTCGATCGCTTGGCTAAATGGTTTCTACCCAATCAAGTTGAAAATCCTTGGCGGCGACGCTAAAGCGGGAACTATAACATGAAAAGAAAAGTATCTTTGGTTGTTAGCGATCTATCAAAAAGCGGTGCTGGCAGGTGGGAAGGCGGCGGCGTTCGTTCGTTTTTGCTGGCGCAAGCACTGGGAAAAATAGACTACGATGTGGAAATCGTGGGATTTGTTTTCGATAAAGACCAAGAGGCAAATTTTAATAGCGAAATCCCCATAACTTGCATTCCAGCTCAAGGCTATCCCAAGTTTTTGAGTTCGGCTAAGCAACTTTTAGATAAACTCGATGGAGATATTATTTATGCGATGAGACCGAAGCCGACAAGCTTTGGTCTGCCTTTGATTAAAAAGTTAAATCGCAGTCGTCCGGTAATATTAGATATCGACGACTGGGAAGTAGGCTGGTTCGGAGGCGACCAATTGCAATATCGCCCCTCGTTTAAACAACTAGCGAGGGATATTTTAAAGCAAAATGGAGCGCTGAGATTTCCCGATCATCCTCTTTATTTAAAATGGATGGAAAGTTGGGTAAAAAGTGCCGATGCCATTACCGTTCATACCCAGTTTCTGCAAAAGCGGTTTGGCGGCGTTTGCATCCCCAACGGCAAAGATACTTCCCTGTTCGATCCGACGCGGTACGATCCAGAAAAAAGTCGAGAGCGTTACGGCCTTTCTGGATATCGTATATTAATGTTTCCAGGCGCGCCGCGTCCCTACAAGGGCATCGAAGATGTTTTAATCGCTTTAGATCGGCTATCCGAACCCGATTTACGACTCGTTATTGTAGGTGGGAGTCCTTACGATGACTATGACGAGCAACTGGTTCAACAATGGGGACGTTGGATAGTCAAACTGCCAAAGTTACCCGTTACTACCATGCCGGAAGTCGTCGCGGCTGCCCATATTGTAGTTGTTCCCCAGCGCGATATCCCCGCAGCCGTAGCTCAGTTTCCCCTGAAACTAACCGACGGGATGGCTATGGCAAAGCCAATTTTGGCGACAAGAGTCGGTGATATCCCAGAAATTTTAGGCGGTACTGGTTATTTAGTCGATCCGAGTAGTCCAGAGCAAATTGCCCAGCAAATTCAATCGATTTTCCAGAATTTTGAGTCAGCCTTGCAGCAAGGCAAACAAGCCAGGGACAGATGCGTATCGTATTATAGTATAGATGCGATGTCACGGATATTATCAGAGGTGATTTCCAGTCTCTAAGAAAAAATGTTAAAATTTTGACTGACTTCTGAAAAGAAGTTTGGTTAAAATGATTGATTTAGCCGTCTTTCATTGAAGGGCGCTCGCATCAACTAAAATCCAAGTACTTTAAGCCGGAAGTCCTGCATGTCTTACAGTAAGCTGCTGTTTCAAGCTTTTATTCGCAAATATCCACTTTGGATTGTAGTAACGATTATTTTGGGCTTTTCGGGGGGCTTGTTTAACGGCGTCAGTACAGCCCTAATGGTCCCAATTATTTTAAATTTTTTGGGTCAAAACGTCACGTTAAAAGATGGCCCGCCAATTCTCAAAAGTATTATGGCGCCCTTTGATAGCGTTCCGCCAGCGTCGCGTCTGCTGGTGATGGCAGGGGCAATTATAGCAATCATTTTTTTGAAGAACCTGACCGGATATATCGCAGGTTTAGTAGCGAGTTCGCTGACGCGGAGATTGACAACCGATCTGCGAGACGCCGGACTGCGGTTGCTGTTAGAAGTGGACTTGGGATTTTATACCCAAACAAAAGTGGGAGACGTGATCAACCGCTTGGGTGGAGAATTAGGTCGGACAGCGACGGCAATGGGGACGCTGCTGCGGCTAATTATTATCGGCATAACTGTTTTGGTGTTTGTCGGTTTGCTGCTGGCAATTTCCTGGCAACTAACAGTAGCTTCAACGGTTTTATTGGGTTTAGTCGCCCTAGTCAATCAATACTGGGTAGTCAGATCCAAAGATTTTGGCAAACAACTTTCAGACTTGTCTAAAGCTTATTCGATTGGGGTATTGGAAACCCTCAGCGGCATTCGACTGGTAAAGGCAACGGGAAACGAAGGGAGAGAATATCACCGACTGCAAAAATTGATCCGCGATCGGGAAAAAGCCGATTTTCAGTCCCAGGCAAATGCGGGGGCGATCGGACCTGTGAGCGAGGTAACTGGCATTATTGGTTTAATGGGGATTGTGTTTCTCGGTCGCACGTTTTTTGGCAACGAGTTAGAGGCGCTCTCGACGGTACTGCTGACTTACTTATTATTGCTGTTCCGCTTACTGCCATTTGTTTACCAGTTAAACAGTGCCAGAAGCACTTTAGCCAATACCGATGCCAGTTTAGAAATTTTATACGACTTCTTGCGTCGGGATAACAAACCCTTCATGAGTAGGGGGACATTACCTTATCAACAATTGTGCGAAGGGATTCATTTTAATAACATCAGCTTCGCCTATCCCAATCGTCAGGAATTGGTTTTAAAGGACATTAGTTTGTACCTGCCGCGCGGCACAACCTTGGCGTTGGTGGGAGGTTCGGGTGCGGGTAAATCTACCTTGGCAGATTTGTTACCCCGATTTTACGACCCAAAGAGTGGTTGCATTACCATAGACGGAATCGATCTGCGTCAATTCGATTTCACAACCCTGCGGAAGTCAATGGGAATTGTCAGCCAAGATACGTTTTTGTTCAATAATACGGTTCGCAATAATATTTCCTATGGGCGTCCCGAAGCGACAGAGGAAGAAATAATCGACGCGGCGAAGCGAGCCAATGCTTATGAGTTTATTATGCGACTGCCGAAGGGGTTTGATACCTTGATTGGCGATCGCGGCGTATTATTATCCGGGGGACAGCGACAGCGGCTAGCGATCGCGCGCGCCCTGGTACAAGATCCGGATATCTTAATTCTGGATGAAGCTACCAGCGCCTTAGATACGGTTTCCGAACGTCTGGTACAACAAGCGATCGAAGAACTGAGTCGCGATCGCACTACTCTAGTAATTGCTCACCGCCTCTCCACCGTCCAAAAAGCGCATCAAATTGCCGTCCTCGATCAAGGCAGGGTCGTAGAAGTGGGAACCCACTCAGAATTGTTACGCAAAGGCGGCTACTATGCTCGGCTTTACTCGATGCAATTTAGCGACAATCCCCAAAATAATGCCAAGGGCAACGGCACGTTGAAAACTCGTTTTTCCTACGAATTTCGCAGCCGTTTAAATACGATGATCGGTTCGTTGCGCTTACTCGCTGACGATATGATAGACACCCCCGAAGAGCAAAGCGAATTGCTGGAACTATCCTACAGTTCGGCGATCGGCTTGCTCAATACCCTGGAATTGTTTGAAGATACGCGCAAAGCTGAGGAAAAGGCCAAGGTTGAAAGTAACTAAAATCCCATCCTATGACCAAGTACTATATTTTTTTTACCCGCAATGTTTTACCCCAACCCCAAGCGCACCTCGTTCAAGTCGCACATACGGCTAACGCGGCAGCGAACCTGGGTTACCCAGCGGTTTTAGTTTACCTACAAAAGGGATTAAAAGCTTTAAATCCCATCGATTTAATCTTCCCGTTTCGCCCTCGCAAGCCAGACGAAGAACTGGCAAAATTTTACAATATTCAGGATAAGTTAAAAGTAGCGCCCCTGCCCATGCCTTGGCCGATAGACTTTGTGAATAATAAGCTGGCAAATTCTAGCACCCTCGCCACAAAATACTATTTTCCCCTGCATATCCTTCCCAAAACTAAAATTGTCCATACAAGGGACTGGAACTTTGTTAAGGCAGCGATCGCTCAAGGCATTCCCGCAATTTACGAACACCACCACCACGAAGAAAAAAAATTTGAACCCGAAATCGTTAAAAGCCCGTTATTTCAAATTTCCGTAACCGTCGCAGATACAATTCGCTCAACGATGATCCAAAACGGGATGCCGCCAGAAAAAGTTATTAAACTGCATAACGGATTTAACCATTTATTTTTAGAACGGCAACCAGAAAAAGCCGCAGAATGGCGGCAAA
The DNA here is from genome assembly GCF_020521235.1 of Microseira wollei NIES-4236. Lineage (GTDB taxonomy): Bacteria > Cyanobacteriota > Cyanobacteriia > Cyanobacteriales > Aerosakkonemataceae > Microseira > Microseira wollei. The sequence continues at coordinate 31,959 of NZ_BLAY01000051.1, forward strand.
AACTGTTGGGGAATCTCCGGCAACATTTGGTAGTCTATTCGGGAGCTTTGCATGAATTTAAAGGCGTAAACTTACTGATTGATGTGGCAAAAGAATTACCGGAGATTCAATTTGCCCTCGCAGGTGGAAACGAAGACCAGGTACAAAGCTACCAAAAATTAGCACGGGAAAAAGCAGTAGAAAACATCGCCTTTTTAGGCCATTTAACCCAAGATAAACTAGCCAGCTTATTACAAGCAGCCGATATTTTAGCCCATCCCCATCTTTCAGGAGAAGCGGCAACGTTTACCTCGCCTTTAAAACTGTTTGATTACATGGCTTCCGGAACGCCAATTGTATCTTCAAAAATACCTCCGTTGAAAGAATTTGAATCGACCAAAGCAGTAGCGGGGTGGTGCGAACCAGACGATCCAAATCAATTTGCTCAATGCTTGCAACAAGTTTTACAAACCCATCCCAGAAAAACCGAAGGCTATGCAGATAGTATGGAATTTGTCAATCAATTTTCCTGCGAAAATAGACTGGCGAAAATCCTTAGTTATGTAGAAGATTCGATGCGTCCAACCTTAGTTTAATCACGATCATGGGCAGAAAAATTGTGGGAATGGTTAGCAGTTATGTGGGGTTAAATCCCGGTCCAGTTGATTGGTTGTGGCAACAAACCCCCAATTTTTTTGGAGTATGGGGAAATATCGAAATGCAGGCGACGGCAAATCAGCCAGATTTCTTGCTGCTGTATCAGTTCGATTTTGCACCAAAGCCTACCCAAGAAAAGGGTTGGAAGAAACTGCTGAAAAAGTTTCAACCCCCCCAAGAGGAAGATTTTAGACCGCAATTTCGCGGCGTGAGTCAAGAACGGATTATTTATTTAATGCGAGAACCGCCTTTAGAGGAAATTATTCATATAAATCAAGCTGTTTACGAAAAAGCTAAACAATATTGCGGCTATATTTCCGGCCCGGATGACTTCGCACCTACGCCAGATTATATGCCAGCAATTTGGTATCACAACAACTCGTTTAGCGATTTAAATGAACTGCCATCCCCTCCCAAGGAAAAAACTTGCAGTTGGATTACTTCTGGAATTAGCCGTACCGCGAATCACCGTCAGCGGTTAGAATTTGTCAGGTTGCTGCAAAATAATGAAGTGAAGTTTGATTTATACGGTCGGGGCTTACCCAATTGGGCGAAAACAAATGGGCAACTGTTCAATAAATGGTACGCGATGGCGCCCTACTATTACAATCTATCGATTGAGAATTACGCCGAAAACAACTGGTACGTCAGCGAGAAATTATGGGATGCCTTACTAGCCTGGTGTTTGCCAATTTACTACGGCGGCCCTGCGGCTGACAAGCTGCTACCTCCCGGTAGCTTTCTCAGGTTACCCAGCTTGGATGAAAAAGGATTAGCCTATATTCAAGAAGTGACGTCTACACCGGATGCTTGGTATGCGGCGAAGGATGCGATTGCAGAAGCTCGTCAAATTATCCTACACAAGCTAAACTTACTCAACTGGCTGTCTGAATTCGTGGAAAAACATTCGTAAGAACCCTATTTCCAATGGATGGAATTTGTACCCTCGCTAACGATTACGTCTACGACCAACTCATTGCTTTACTCAACAGCATTGAGGCTATTTTAGGGCCAGACATGCCCGTTTGCATTTATCCCTACGACGATAAAACCGAAAAAATTGCCGCCGCAATTGCCAAGCGTCCCAACGTCCAACTCTACCAAGATCAAGAGTCGATTCAGCGATGGGATGAATTCGTCCGCAACGTTTGGGATACCCACCCCACGGCACGCCAGCGATGGAGTAAAGTAACTAACGAACCCTACCACCGCGTTGGCACTCATCGCCGCTATGGTGCGTTTGACGGCCCGTTTGACCGCTTTATTTATATGGATGCGGATACACTATTAATGGGGCCAGTTTCACCGATTTTTGAGCGATTAAATCACAATGATTGGGTGGTTTACGATTTTCAGTATACCGATCCAAGCCACGTTTATGAATTATCTTCGCCCAAACTAACGGAATTATTTCCCCCAGAACGCATCCAATCAGAAATATTTTGTTCCGGATTTTATGGGTCTAAAAAAGGGATATTTGATTGGGATAGACGAGATTGGCTTTTAGCCAAACTCCGCGAGGGAGAAGCAGAAGTGCTATACTCAATGGCACCTGACCAAACAATCCTCAATTACATGGTCATGCGTTCGGGCATTTCTAATTATAATTTGGCGTTACATTTGCCCCCAAATCAGAAAACCGGGTGCTGCGTCACTTCTCCCCATTTTGAGGAAAGAGAACACTTTCTTTACGATAAAGGGAACCGATTAACTTATATTCACTACATCGGTCTAAGTTCTAAATTATTTGCCCAAGTTTGCGCCGGAGAAAATATAGACTTTCCCTACCGAGATTTGTTTTTGCACTATCGCTATTTACACGAACCAGAAAACAGACCTAAATTTACCACCAAACCTCGCCCATATAACCCCCCGGTGAGTTTGGCTACAAAAGTATTGCGAAAATTGGGAATAAATCCTTGAGGATTATAGCATGAAACGCGGCATTTATATTACAGCAAATGATAAAGTTACAGAACAAGCGATCGCTCTACTCAATAGCATTCGCGCCTACGATACCGAAACCCCCATCGTCATGATTCCCTATGACGATAATTACCAGCAAATCGCCAGTTTGTTGAAGGAAAAATACGGCGTTCAAGTTTACGAAGATTTAGAATTTATCGACCGTCTCTCAAAGAAACTACAGCAAACCTTTGGCGAACAATTCTTCGCCAGACCGAATCAATTTCGCAAGCAAGCTTGTTGGTTTGGTCCCTTTGATGAGTTTTTGTACATCGACACCGATATCGTCGTATTTGAAAAAATAATCGACAACCTCAATTATTTTTCAGATTCCGACTTCCTGTGCTGCGACTATCAACATGCTGGTGGTATTAAGAATGTCTTCAGCCCTAAAGTTTTAGAAGAAAATGTGTTTACAGAAACCGAATTGAAAGATATGTTTAACGGCGGTTTCTGGGCTTCTAAAAAGAACTTTCTCTCAGAAAACGACCTCTACGAAACCTTTACCGAATGTGCCGCCCATCCCGAATATTTTGATTTTTCGCAAAAAACTTCAGATCAACCGATTATTAACTACATGATCTTGAAGCGAATTAAGCGCCGATTTAACATCGTCCGCCGACCCGGTAAAGGACCTGGAAGTTGGGCAGGAAGCAAGCATTTTAAATACGATGGCTACCGACTCATTGACCCCAAAGTCAACCAACCATTACAATACTTGCACTGGGCAGGCATTCGCATCGAACCCGGTTGTCCCTATTGGGATATTTGGGAACATTATCGCTATCTCAACTCCGAAAAACCGCCCCAAGCACCTCAGACTAAAACTCGTAAAAGCATTTGGCAACGAATTATTGATAAAGTCAATGGCTAATTGCTAATGGCTAATTGCTAATGGCTAATTGCTAATGGCTAATTGCTAATGGCTAATTGCTAATGGCTAATTGCTAATGGCTAATTGCTAGAGGAAAGCGTCCTACTCTTCTAGAAGACGCGAAGCGCAATAAGTATTCTTCGGGCGGAAAAAGAGTAACAGGACTTACGCAAAGAAACCGGGTTTCTATCGCAACAAGAAACTTTGGTGATAGGAACGCCCTTGCGTAAGTCCTGAGTCAGTTTGTAGTGAGGACAAGAGTCCTCATCCTCGCCTATGAAAACTGAAGTCCCCACTACAAACAGATATAATTGCTAGTCCTGACCATTAGCAATTAGCCATTAGCAATTAGCCTAACCGAATGAATCCAAATCTAGTGCTTTAGAACCGCCGCGTTGCAGTTGAATTAACAGGTTACCGAGTTGCGACCAAACTAACCAACCAATAAACACCGTAAGCGGGACGGAAATCAGATAGGAAAGCGCAGAAGGAAAGCCAAAAATTTCTAGACCAGAACCTAGAAAAACACAAATGCCTACACAAATACCACAGAAAGGTAGCTGTAAAGGCATTCCTTGTAAATAAGCGATTGCGCGCGTAGATCGAGTTTTAGACCATTCCCGGACAAGTTGTTTGAGAGTCGCCTCGAAAGCCGCACCAGATGTCGCCCCTATCAGTAACCCAGCTAACAGCCAAAAATAGGGCGGGTTGGAATAGAAATACACAAAAACTCCTTAGGATTGACAGCCTGATGTTCAATATTACCAGGATGGGGTAATTGGTAATTGCTAATTGGTAATTGCTAATTGCTAATTGCTAATTGCTAATTATTAGTTATAGCCCGCGCAGGCGGGCTTTGTTTGTCACGCCCCACCCTTAAGGGTGGGGGGGTGATATGATGTCCGCCTAATTACCCTGAATAAAAATCTCGACCCGTCACCGTTTCACCGTGTCTGGGTGTCATTCTTCACTATGGGTGAAGAACCGGACATGATATGAGGGGGTGATGGCAGCGGATTTGGTATGATTGGTAAAATCCGCTCCCACATTAATCGCTTACCCGCTTCATTCGGGGGTTGAAACGCTGCTAAACAGGCGAATGCGGCTAAAAAAGTGCTGCCCTTTCGTCTAGGATGTTACCTGCTACGACGCTTAAAGCAACGTTAAACAGTTGTGCGGGTTTGAGGTCATCTTTCACCAAATCCCAAAGACGGCGAACTTCTGCGGTGTGGAGTCGGTCGTCTTCTGTTAACGCTAACAGCAACTGGCGTCGCAGAAAACTACCTTCTTGGGATAAAAGATACTGCAATCCGAGTTGGGCGGTGGGTAGGAGGTCGAAGTTGTTGTCGGTACGCGCGATCGCAATCATATTTTCCAATCGCTGCCACTTGAATTTACCATCTTTAAACAGCACTTCGATCAACCGTCGCCGCAGTTGGGGCGTTTCCCCAGTTAATAACCGTTTCGCGACGTAAGGATAGGCGACTTCGACTATCTTAAACTGAGGATTGAGCGACAGCGCCAACCCTTCCTGGGTCACGAGGGAACGAATAATTAAAGCAAACTTGGCGGGGACGCGGAACGGATAGTCGTACATCAGTTCCGAAAACTTATCGGTTATCGTCTTAAAGTTAAAGTCCCCGACGTTTTGACCGATGGCATCTCCCAAAACCGCTTCTAAGGCCGGTACAATCGGTTTGATATCGGTTTGGGGCGTTAGAAAGCCTAAATTAACAAAGTCAACCGCTAGGTCGTCGTAGTCTTTATTAATTAAATGGACTACGGCATCGACCAGGGTTTCTTTGGTACTTTGTTCCAGCTGATCCATCATACCGAAGTCGATGTATGCCATGCGACCATCGGGCATGGCGAATAAATTCCCCGGATGGGGGTCGGCGTGGAAAAAGCCGTATTCTAATAACTGTTGCAGTCCCGATGTCACGCCAATTTCAATTAGGGTGTCGGTGTCGAGTCCGGCGGCTTTAACTGCTTTTGTATCGGTGAGTTTGAAGCCGTTAATCCATTCTAGGGTGAGGACGCGGCTGGAACAATAGCGCCAATATATTGCCGGAACTTTGACGCGGGGGTCGTTTTGGAAGTTGCTGGCGAATTTTTCCGCGTTTCGTCCTTCGTTGAGGTAATCTATTTCTTCAAATAACTTCGTCCCGAATTCATCTACAATCAGCGTCAGGTCGTGACCTAGATTCAGGGGAAGCCACGGCGCTAACCAACTCGCTGCCCACCGCATCAGGTAAAGGTCTAAGGTAATAATCGGGCGCAAGTTGGGTCTTTGGACTTTGACTGCGACTTCTTCGCCGGTTTTCAATCTCGCCCGATATACTTGTCCCAAACTGGCGGCGGCGACGGGATTTGGCGAAATTTCCCCGTACATTTGGGCGATGGGACGACCCAATTCTTGTTCTATTCTGGCGAAAGCGATCGCATTATCAAACGGCGGTAGTTGGTCTTGCAGCTTCACCAACTCTTCCAGAAAGTCTTTCCGCACCAAATCCGGGCGCGTCGATAGCGCTTGTCCTACTTTAATAAATGTCGGCCCCAGGTGGGTGAGCATTTCCCGCAACTGGGCAGCGCGTTTTAACTTATTTTCTTCCTCTCGCTGGCGCCAAGAGTCCCACTTGAGTCCAATTACAAACCAGGCAAATAAAGATACTATCGTTATTGCCCGCCAGATGGCTCGCCAGGGACGGTATTTGTAGTACTGCGCGATCTCTATCGGATCGTAACGCCTCGACTGTGCAATAGGTTGCTGACTCACGCCTCGTTTCTGCCTCTCTATCTATGTAATTGTCTACAGCGACTTGTTATCCGGTTTCAGCAAAATAATTGTTGCTGATTCTTTACAAAAAATGCCCATGTTAACCCTTCGCAGCTGTCCAATCGTGGATTTTAACTGCTTGGAGCATTTATTTCTTATCTTTTTCTTAATTATAGTATATATAACTACAAACAAATATTAAAATTTTAATAAAACTCAGTTAAAAAAATTTATCAGAGGTGCGTCGAGATTGCGATCGCGTTTGGCTATACTGATTATTTTATCGGTTAAATTGCCAGCGAGTAGAATCGGGAAAACCTGGGTTGTAGGGGGAGAGTTAAGCGCTCGCCAAGGCTAGAAGTAGCGAGTACAGGTTTTCCCGATTGGTGCTATTGTTTCGACTTAGCTTCTAGATTTTCCAGGCGACTCTTCAACTCTTGATTTTCCTTTTTCAGTTGGTCAAATTCTTCCCGCAGTTGCTTGACGGCGAGATCGGAACCGGAATTTTGCTGCACCTTGGGAATTGCTTCCTCAGCGATGCGGCGGACTCGACCATCGTGTGTTTGATCGGCTAAGGAACGTAAAATGGGAATCGCTTTCGGTGTTTCCATTTGTCCCAAAGCTACAACGACGGCGACTTGAGTTAAGAAGAAAGTTTCCTTAGATAAATCTTGCAATTGTTGCAAAATTAACTCGACATTGTTGGGTGTTTGACCAGTAGAAATTGTGCCTAAAGCGCGAATAGCAGCTAATCGCAAAGCTTGCGGGATACCTGGGGAGGTAGTTTGCACAACTAAGTTGAGCGCTACGGGTGATGTTTTTATCTGACTTAGACCAGCGAGCGCACCAATTCGCACCACCTCATTCCATCCCGCCCTTTGTTTAAGTACATCGGTCAGCAGATCGATAACGTCTTCTTCCATAGTTTTAAGCGTCGCCGATGTCACCAGTCCGCCCAAGGAACGGACAGCTGCCGCCTCGACGTAGTAACTGGGGTCGCCTTTTTCCACTAACTGTTTCAGCGCATCGTAGCTTTCGGGGGTTTTGATATCGCCCAACGCTTCTGCGACGGCGCGGCGGACATAAGCACTTTCATCGTTTAACCCTACTACCAAAGCGCTGCCTGCAAAGTCGAGTTTAACTTCAGCCAGTTGTTTCGCCACTTCTACCCTTACTCCCCAGAAGGGGTCATTTTGTAAGGCATCGGCAAGTGCCTTGACTGCTTCGAGTCCCCCTTTCTTCGCCAACGCCTCCGCCGCGTAAATGCGCGACACGGGGTCGGGGTCGCATTGCAGTTGCGCTTTGAGTTCCGGTAGCGGGTATTCCAAAGTTACGGTCTTGAGGTAATGATTCCCCACCTCAAAACTGACAAACTGGGGTTTTTCTTCTAACGGGAAGTAAAAGCTTTGTTCCCGTTCGTGTACTCTGACAGTAAACGTCTTCAAACTGGGGACAGAAGAAGGCGGGGGGGCAGGGGGGCAGGGGGGCAGGGGAGATGGTTCTGCACTCGCCTCTGCTCCTCTGCTCCTCTGCTCCTCTGCTGCTGATTGTTGGGTATAACCGAAAGCGATGGGGAGTTTCAGGTCGAATAAATCTTCGTCTTGAGATTGGGTGACGGTTACCTTCGCCAACTTGCTATCGGCGTCCCAGGAATAGGCAACCTTGTACTCCGGATGACCGCCGCGATAAACGTACTGGTCAAACAAGAATAAAAGATTGCGTCCGGTGGCTTTTTCTATTGCCCGCAGCAGGTCAACAGTTTCAACAGTTTTGTGGGCATTATCTTGGACAAAGGTATGAATTGCCCGCCAAAATAATTCCTCGCCCAACTCGGCGCGCATCATGTGGTAGACGCAAGCACCTTTTTCATAAAGGTGTCGGTCGTATAATTCGATCGGTTCCCGATAGATGTGGGTGACGAGGGGACGGCGGTAGCGGGAGGAGTCTTCGCTAAAATAACTTCTAGCTTCTGACAATCGGTAATAGGCAGCGTCATCTGCACCATATTCTTGTTCTGTCCAGATTACTTCCGAATAGGAAGCCATACCTTCTTTGATCCAGGCATGGGACCAGTGTTTAATTACAACTAAATCGCCAAACCACTGGTGGGCGAGTTCGTGAGCAACCAAGTTTTCCGTAATCCGATTATCCAACGCCGCCCGCTGATCGAGTAGACATCGATCGGTTAGCAGCGTCGTCGAGGTGTTCTCCATTCCCCCAAAGATAAAATCATCGACGCAAACTTGGGCGTATTTAGGGAAGGGGTAAGGATAGCCGTATTTTTGGCTGAAAAACTCGATCATGCGGGGCGTCTTGCCCATGCTTCGTCGCGCGTCTTCTTCTCTACCTTTTTCGACATAGTAGGTGACAGGCACTATTCTTCTGGGTTGGGCATCTCTTGTGGGTTGGGCATCTCTTGTGGGTTGGGCATCTCTTGTGGGTTGGGCATCTCTTGTGGGTTGGGCATCTCTTGTGGGTTGGGCATCTCTTGTGGGTTGGGCATCTCTTGTGGGTTGGGCATCTTGCCCGACATCCTGCCAAGTATCTTGAATTTGGGCAAAGTCGCCCACTGCCAGGGTCATTAAATAAGTGGGATGGACTTGCTGTTGCTTCCAGTGGTAGATGGTATCGTCGCCCGCATCTTTGGCGTAAAGTAATTCGCCGTTGGAGATAGCAACAAACGGTTTGGGAACTTGGACGCGAATTTCACTTGTTGCTAGTTGTCCTGGATAGTCAAAGCAGGGGAACCAATAGCGAGAATCTTCATCTTCCCCCTGAGTCCAGACTTGGACGGGTTTGTTGGGGTAGTGGGTTTCAGGACTAATAAAATAGATGCCGCGTTGGGGGTTTTGGTTGGAGTAGGCGATCGCTATCTCAATTTTCTTCCCAACCTCTGTAGATTTCTGCAACTGAATCTGCACCTGTTCCCCATCGTAGTCAAACCCAACGGATGTCCCATCCACCTGTACCGATTGGATATCCAGGCTAACTGCATCCAGCGTCAGATTCGCGATGCCGCTGCGTACCGGCACTAATTGAATCGTGCAAGTGCCGTGATAGCTTTTTTTAGGGATATCCAGCACTAAATCCAGGCAGATATGCTCTACCTGCCCCGGACGATCCGGACTGTAGTGGGGGCGAGAACCTGGTAACTGAAACGCTCTGTGTTTGTTGTTACCACCATCCAACTCATACTGTAACATTGGGCTGATAATCCTAAGTAATTTTGCGGATAAAAGCAGATGGTAAAATCTTATTTTTACAAATTTTCTGCGTTCCCTTGTGCAATCTAGGACATTTGCCAGATGTGATGCCGATCACATCAGCCTCGAAACCCGTGAAAATTCCTTAAATTACCGCTTGACTTTATCGCCATTGAGTGGATTAATCTATGACGACTGTTGTAAACACAGAACCGGGATTTGTTTCCCGTTTAATCAACGGCATCCTAGCTATCAAACCATTAGCCGACTTTGCCAAGCAAAAAGCACGCAACATGATGATTCAGCGGGCAGAAAAAATTGGCGTGCCTTGGCGTCAGACGGTGCAGGAGTTGCAATCGCGCCACTGGGAACCCGATTGGAAACGGGTAACAAATCCCCAGCTAACTTACCCAGATTATTACCTGCGATCGTTTCACGCCTACGATAATGGCAATCTCAGCTGGCAAGCGGCTTTTGAAGTCGAAGTTGCCGCTCTAGCCGTCCACGCCGGTATTTGGCCTAACGCGGGTGCCCAAGGAGACACCAGACTCCGCCAATCTTACCGCGATATCCTGAGGGCGCAAATCGTAGAAGCACCTGAAGATATTGTAGATCTGGGTTGCAGCGTCGGGATGAGTACCTTGGCACTGCAAGATGCCTATCCCCAAGCGAGAGTAACGGGAGTTGACTTGTCTCCGTATTTTCTTGCAGTTGCCGATTACAGTTCCCAGCAGCGTCAAGCATCGATCAACTGGGTTCATGCCGCCGCCGAGTCTACCGGACTTCCATCCGCTTCGTTTGACTTGGTTTCCATCTTTTTGGTCTGCCACGAACTACCCCAGTCAGCAACAGGGCAAATTTTCCGCGAGGCGAGGCGTCTGCTGCGTCCAAATGGCTATTTGGGAATTATGGATATGAATCCCAAGTCGCCAGCTTTTGCGACAATGCCACCTTACATCCTCACCTTGCTCAAGAGTACCGAGCCATATCTGGACGAATATTTCACATTAGATATCGAACAGGCAATAGTAGAAGCTGGTTTTAGCGCCCCTACCATTACCGCCAACAGTCCCCGCCACCGCACGATAGTTGCTCAAGCAAACTAAACAAACTTTGGTGATTGGGAAACCCGGTTTCTTAGAGAAACCGGGTTTCTCTGAAGGTTTCTCTGAAAAATCGTCGATTGGGAAACCCGGTTTCTAAACAGAAACCGGGTTTCTCTGCAAAATCGTGCCAACAGAACTAGAGATCTGCCAAGCAACCCGGTTTCTAAACAGAAACCGGGTTGCTTTTGTTTTTTAACCATTTCTTGAGCCAATAATCCCTTATTATTAACCTTGAGCCGGTAGACTCAAGCGTGCCGCTCTTGGGCTATGCCGCATTACCACTGACCCAAATTAGCCTATGACCTTTAACCTAGCAGACTTCTTTGACAGCAGTTTTTACCTCCAGCGCCACAAGGAGGTTGCCAAGTTCACTAAAATATTTAACCTTAACAATAACAGTGCCTTTCAACACTTCCGCAACCTGGGGCAATTTGAAAACCGCGATCCCAGCGTCTTGTTTAATAGCGACTTTTACTTGCAGCAACATTCTGATGTCCGACAAGCGTTAAACGATGGCAAAATTAAAAGCGCTTTTCGACACTTCATCGATTTCGGGCAATTTGAAAACCGCGACCCCAGTCCTTTATTTAACACTAACTTTTATCTCCAGCGCCATCCAGATGTCCGGCAAGCGATCCGCGAGGGTAAATTTAGAAGCGCCTTTCAACATTTCATTGAAATTGGACAATTTCAAAACCGTCAACCCAGTACCCTATTCAATCCCAACTATTATTTAGAGCTATACCCGGATGTCAGACAAGAAATAGCACAAGGAAGAAGCAAGAGTGCATTTCAACACTACGTACAAGTGGGAGCAACCCAAGGTCGTATCGCCGCACCGGGAACAAGACCGGGCAGTTTTGTCCTGCAACTTTTACACGCTTCGGACTTTGAAGCAGGCGTTGCCGCGTTAGACGACGCGCCGCGTTTTTCCTCAGTTTTAAACGGACTCCGCGCCCAATATCCCAACCAAACTTTAACGCTTTCTAGCGGCGATAATTATATTCCCAGTCCCTTTTTTGCCGCGAGTAGCGACCCCAGTCTTAGACCTGTTTTGGGCAGGGAAAATATCGGACGCGGCGATATTGCCATTCTCAATGCATTGGGAATTCAAGCGAGTGCATTTGGTAACCACGAATTTGACCAAGGAACGAACCAAGTTAGGGTTTTAATTGCCCGCGATCGCGAATACACAGGTACAGCTTTCCCCTTTCTGGGCGCGAATCTGGATTTCAGTCCCGATGCCAACTTGCGCGATTTAGTCGTAGCTGATGGCAGAGAAGCAAATACCATTCCTAATAGCATCGCCAAAAGTACTGTAGTTAACCTTGGCGGTGAAAGATTCGGTATTGTAGGCGCAACAACGCCAACTTTGCGTAGCATTTCCTCGGCGGGCGATGTGAGAGTTTCACCCTCTAACCCGCAAGATTTAGATGCTTTAGCAGCTAGCATCCAACCTGCAGTCGATGCTCTGGCGGCACAAGGAATTAATAAAATTATCCTGCTGGCGCACATGCAGCAATTGGATATTGAAGTCAACCTCGCCAGTCGTCTGCGAAATGTCGATATTATCGTCGCCGGAGGTTCCCATACCCTGTTAGCAGACGAAAGCGATCGCTTGCGAGTTGGAGACACTCCCGGAGGCGTTTATCCAATTATCAGAACATCGGCAAGTGGCGAACCAATCGCAGTAGTAAATACTGCCGCAAACTACCGCTATGTCGGGCGTTTAGTTGCCGAATTTGACCGCCAAGGCAGAATTGTTCCCGCCAGTTTCGATCCAATAATTAACGGTGCTTACGCCACCGACGATCGCGGCGTCGCTGACACCGGCAACTTTGCCCCAGAGCCAAAAATTGTCCAAGTTACGCAAGCATTGCGTAACGTAATCGTCACCAAAGATAGTCAGCTTTTTGGGCGAACAAATGTCTATCTCAACGGCGAACGAAACTCTGTCCGCACTGAAGAAACAAACTTAGGCAACTTGACGGCAGATGCTAGCTTAGCTGCGGGTAGAAAAAATGACCCTAGTGCGGTTATTTCTATCAAAAATGGCGGCGGTATTCGCGAGTCTATCGGTGCTGTTGTTGGTGGTGGCGGTAACGACCCAAATGCAGGACAAAGAATTCCTCCCGTTGCTAACCCCATCGCCGGAAAAGAAGCGGGTCAAATTTCCCAATTAGATATCGAAAATAGTCTCAGATTTAATAACCAGCTAACCCTACTAACTTTAACCGCCCAGCAGTTAAAGCAAGTCCTCGAACATGGAGTCTCAGATACCGCACCTGGACGGACGCCCGGAAGGTTCCCCCAAGTGGGAGGATTGGCGTTTAGCTTCGATCCAAATAGACCGGCAAACAATCGCGTTGTTTCGATTGCGCTTAAAGATAGCAATGGCAGAACAACCGATACAATCGTTCAAAACGGTCAAGTCGTTGGCGACCCCAACCGCACTTTCCCCATCGTCACGTTAAACTTTTTGGCATCTGGTGGCGATGGATACCCGTTTCCCAGTTTCCCCGCAACCAACCGCGTCGATACGGGAATTGGCGAACAGGAAGCGTTGCGAGACTTTTTGAGTGCGAATTTTAACGCAACTCCCTTTAACATCCCCGATGTGGGTGTAGCGCAAGATACCCGTATTCAAAACCTTGCCGCCCGCAGCGATACTGTAATTGCCGGGATTAGTCGCACTGCCACGCGAGTCGCCAATGTTGGCGATATTCTGACTGGGGATATGGGAAACGCACCCCATCCTCTCGATACCGATATCCTGCCGAAAACCTTTTTCCCTGCATCGTCGCCTCTTTCGTTCCTGCCGATTTCCCATCCTGCAAGCATGTCAACCAGAGGCGCGTTCAATTTTGACCTCAATCAGATGGTTAATGAGGAAGGGGATGCGATTGCTTCTCTACCCGGCGTAGCTACTTTGACACCAAATCAACCTACCATTTTCTAGCAATTTAACCCTTGCTGATGGCAGATTTTCCATTTAATTTTTATCTGCCATCGGCAATTTCAGGTTCCTAGTAAGGACTTCAGTCCTTAACCAACAAGAGAATGAGGACTTTATTACTTACTACGAACGGTATTATCTACCATAGATTATATCACCTATAACCCCTCATTACTCATAGCATAAATTCAATAACTTTTTTAATTTATTTAGTTAATTTTTGTTAAAAATGCTTATAAAAAATTATATATATTCAACATATTTTAGTTAATTTAATCATAGCAATTTCTTAATTTTCCCATAGCATTTCCCTATTCAAGCCTTAACTATGTGGCGAGATATTAATATTTGCACGTTTATTCAAAGTTACTAAACGACTTTGCCAAATTAAAATATTTGGGAGTGCAAAAAATTTTCATTAAAACAGAGGCATAACCCAGCAATGGTAAGCAACGCTAATCCCTACATCAGAAATGTTCCCGGCAATCCTGGTTTCAACTTTATCCCTCTACTGACCGTAGGCGATCAAGTTCCTTTAATTGAAGGAACGGTAGGAAACTATAGAGTCGTACCGGGTAGAACTTTTGCCATGACGGGGATTCCAGATGGCATGGGGTTATTTGAAACCAAAGACAACTATTATGTTTTCTTAAACCATGAAATTGCTGCGGTTAATACACAAGGCAATCCCATTACTTCAGATATTTCCCCCACCGTCCCCGGGAGAATCCAAGGAGCGAGAGTTTCCTTATTTGTTTTTGATAAAAACTGGAACCCTATCGGGGGTAAGAACTTAATCGAGAGGGTAGTAGATAATACTGGCGAGTTTGTCTTAAACACCTCGAAGGGAACCTACGTCAACCCCGCCAACGGCAGAGAGTTTAGTTTAACTCGCTTGTGTTCTGCCTATTTAGCAGAAAGTGGCTTCGTTGATGCAAAAGGTCAGTCAATTCCCGTCTATTTCATACCTGAAGAAACCACAACCAATAGTACGACGGGTGAGTCTCCCAGTCGTAGTTGGGCGGTATTGCCCGATGGCGTAGCCATAGGACTTGATGGATTTGGTCGCTTTGCGAGAGAAAATACCATTTCCGCTTCCCAGTATCGGGCAACAAATTCCGAAAGAACCGTATTATTCAGCACAGAAGACTTCAGCAACGGCGAAGTTTATATGTTCGTGGGACAGCAAACTGCCCAAGACCCGAACGGGTTTAAAGACGGTCAATTGTACGTGCTGAAAGTCGATGGATACGACAACGAAACTCTGCCAGAAGGGATCAGAACCAAAGCCACTTGGACGCCCGTCCCCAAAGATGTAGCTTTAGATACAACAGGCAAAGTTCTGAGCGACTGGGTTGATGCATCCGGTCGTTCTACTAACTTCCGCCGCCCGGAAGATATTGCCGAAGACCCCAACAACCCCGGCACTTTCTACTTTGTCACAACGGGAACTAACGATAAAGCAGGCGGCGGTAAAGCTACTACTGCGGCTGAAGCAGAAAACCCTTACGGTAGAATGTACCGTTTCAGCCTCAATCCTACCGATCCAACTGGGCCAATATCTAACTTTGAAACAATCCTCATCGGCGGCCTGGATACGGGTGTCAGTTATGACAATATCGTCGTCGATACCAAAGGTCAGATAATGATCCAGGAAGACGAAACTGCCTTTGGCGCTGAAGTAATGAGAACCAGGGCGCGGGAAGCTGGTATGTGGCTATACGACATCCGCACCGACAAAGTTACCTTTGTTGCCGAACTCGACGAAAGCGCCGCTGGCGAAGAATTTGATAATACTAGCGAACCCGGTCAATGGGAAACCTCCGGCATTGTGGAAGTTGGCAAGGGTCGAAACTTTTACCTGTTTGACGTACAGGCGCATAGCATTACAGACCGGGAGACGATGAAAGGCAACCACGTCGAGGGCGGTCAGTTAATTATGGCAATGTGGCAGGGACCGGATCGGCTAACTGCTAAAGGAAACGAATTGGTTTTCGGTTACGGGGGTAACGACTCGATCGATGCTTCGGGCGGGACGGGTAATAATACGCTGTTTGGCGGGCAAGGAAACGATACCATTATCGGCGGTACAAAGGATTTGATATCCGGCGATAAGGGCAACGATCTGCTGTTAGCTGGCAAAGCTTGTACCCTCTATGGAGGACAGGGTAGCGACTATATCAATGCTTCTACAGGTGCGGGGGGCAACGTGCTGTACGGCGGTCAGGATAGCGACACCATGATTGGAGGGTCGGGCGATCGCATCTTCGGCGACAAAGGCAACGATGTCCTGTACGCTGGTACTGGTTCCAACACCCTCACTGGCGGCGAGGGCAAGGATCAGTTTTGGATCGTCAATGCCGTACTTCCCACCGCTGCCAGCACCATCACCGATTTTAAAGCCGGTACTGATGTGATTGGAATCAATGGTTTGGGAATCAATAACAGCAGTTCCCTCACCATCACCCAAAAAGGTGGTGACGTTGTCATTAGTTACTTGAGCAAAGACTTAGCAATCGTCAATGGAGTGCAAGTCAGCGTTCTCAGTAACACCAGTTTTGCCTTTGGTTAACCTGAGAAATCCCTAGAGTAATAACGTAAGTTGCTAATTGCTAATTGCTAATTGCTAATATAGAATTTTTCCTGGCATTAGCCATTAGCCGCTCTTTTTCGATAACTAGCAACTTGAGTTATTAAATACGGTTGGGGGGATCGCAGCAACCGTCCCGTACCTGTGTACGACCAAGGCGCAGAAGGCAATGACCTGATTAACGGTAAAGGAGCTTGACTAAATAGCCAAAAATTTAACTAAACTTAACCATACCGACTCGCAACGAGCGGGTATTTTTTTGGTAAGTTAGACGGGTTGCCGAAAACCAAGGCACAAAGACCGCGAAACCTTTTTCGCACAACCTCAATTTTTTCTTGATCTTCCGAGTACGCTCGGCCCCGTGCGGAATTGACGCCTGTGGACAAGTAGGAGCCGACTCCCTTGGTTGAAGCAGGAAGCAGACCCTCCAGAAACTGTTTCTGGTTGAATGGTGAACTTTAAGCAAGTTTAGCCAAGTTCTGTGAAGCAGGTAACGATTTACTCTACGGTAACCAAGGCATCGATACCTTAGATGGTGGTGAGGGTAACGATCGCCTTTACGGTGGGAAAGACAACGATAACCTGACGGGCAACAATGGCAATGATAGCCTGATGGGCGACGTGGGCAACGATTTGCTCTTTGGCAATCTGGGTATAGACAACGATGCCCTCAATCGAGGCAATGGTAACGACACGCTTGCGGGGGATTTAGGCAACGATACTCTCACAGGTGGAGGTGGAAGCGATCGCTTTGTCTTGTCCTTGAGTGGCGGAACTGAAACAATTGTTGGTTTTGAGGATGGTCAAGATTTAATTGCACTAGCTGGAGGTCTGTAATTCGGACAGTTATTGATTAGTCAAGGTGATAATGCGACATTGATTAGTCTGACTAGTACCAAGGAAATTTTAGCGTCCCTGACTGGAGTGCCAGTCGCCAACATTGGATCTGCCGATTTCACTGTCATTAGTTAACCCGTAACAAGAAGAACAATACCTGATAAAGGGTAATTGGTAATTGGTAATTAGCGAACAAGTCAGCCGCCGACTTTCCATTACCCATTACCCATTACCTATGACCCAAAAAGTTACAAGCGCACTAAAACGGGTTCGCTTCTCTTGCTACCAATTGCATTTTCAGCTAAATCAGCCGCGTAAACTTCGCAGAAGTTATTCGGGCTTTCAATCAACTTAACCTTGTACAATTGAGAACCTAATTCCCGAATTGGCTGATTTAGTACGTTGCCAATATAGACAGCAATATTTTCAGCCGTAGGAACAACGTTGGCGAAGTAAGGGATATCTTTATTCAAGAAAGTGTGATCCAAAGGCTCGACTACAAGATCTTCGATCTCTTTCTGTAATGCGCCCAAATCGACTATCATGCCAGTGCGTTCGTCCATTTCGCCTTTGACGGTTACTTCTAAATGATAGTTGTGACCGTGACCGTTCGGACGAGCGCACTTGCCGTAAATTTCGCAGTTTTCCTCATAGCTGAGGTCGGGACGCGCCAGTCGGTGCGCCGCACTAAAGTGGGTGCTAAGTGTGAGGTAAGCTTCCATTCCATCTCCTAGATAATCTGCCCAAAGTTCAGGATGTTCAAACAGTTGAATTCGCACAATTGGCAAGTAGGGTGCCAGTCGCTGCCAAATTATCCGCGCGATATTTTCGGTTGTTGGCAGCGTTTGTTGAAATTCCGACCAGACATCGTTGAGATAGGAAAAGTCCAGTTGGCTAGTAACTTCCCGTTTGATTACATGCTTGACATCAGATAAGTTCAGCACCATACCGTACTCATCCAATTCACCAGCCATGTAGACAAATAGGACGTAGTTATGTCCGTGTCCTGGCGCACGAGAGCAGGCACCAAATTGCTGAATGTTCTCGGCTTCACTCAGTTCTGGTAACCAGTATCTGTGACTTGCTGAAAACTGAGCGCGACGATTAATGATGCATTTCATAATCAAAATCGAGTTTTTTGTCCAATTTAGCTAACCAGTTTCGACAGAACACCTGTCCTCCTGGGTCAACAACTGGAGCGAGTACGCTAAAGTCGCGGGGTGGGAATTGTTAAGTTAGATAAAGCCCTTTTTTCAGAATAAACTAATTTCCGCCAAATTTAAGCTGGGTTGATCCCCTCAATTACCATTATCCTTTCAATGGGATGGGTATAAGTTTCTTTGGGATTGGGTATCGCTAGTCTCTACCCTGACATGGATGCAGGCGAGAGGAAGCCCTCAAGTCACATTTCTCAAGGCATATTGGGCTTCCCGGCGCAGTCCAGCGGCTATTCTAAACATTTCGCGACCCGCGTGCAGGTAGCTATCGTCGTAGTTGGCGGTAAAAAACTCAAACTCGTCAATTCCATCCCCGACGCGATCGAGGCAGTAGTAAAGGTTTGCCGCCGCACCAGCGACTGGGGAGGGGTTAGGCATGGAACGAAAAATTTTCTGCGCTTCGCTTAAAAACTGGCGGCAGTTGTTCAGATAATCCTGAAAAGCTTCCAAAAGTTCATCATCAAACGGATCGGCAGAGAGTTCGTCGATCTGCGATTGTAGGGGATTGAGAATGCGAGAGAGCAAGCGATTCACCGGCTGATACACTTGAGCCAGCCATAGCTGAATTTGAGCGTCGATGTCTGGCGCAGCTGGTCGCCGCTTTTGGGGTTGTTTTTGCGCCGTTGCCGATGCAACTGCCGAGTTGCCCGATATTTGCCGATCGTAAAACTGTCGCCGCGTCGGATCTCCCAACACCTCATAAGCAGCATTGATCTCAACGATGCGATCGCTATCTGCCGTTTCCTTTTGAGTATCTGGGTGAAACTGCTTCGCCAAACGGCGATAAGCTTGCTTGATTTCTGCTTGCGTCGCTTTCTGACTAACTTTTAGCGTTTCGTAGTAGTTTTGATCTCTCATTTTTAGCTGCCTTACAAATCGACGGGAGTTTAGCCGCCTCTAAAGCAGCTTCCCTTAAACGCGAACAACATTTTCGATTGTAAAAATTTCCCACGAGTCTGCAAACACAGCTTTTGAAACCACGGGGCAATACCATTTTTTAGATAAATTGTCAAGCTTTATAGGCAAAACGGAAAACTTGGATTCTGGATCTTGGAACAGGGGGGTGCTTAAATAGCGTTCTGCAAAACTGGGCTGAACCATCACAATCAACTTATCCTGGTTTTCAGGACGTTGAGCGACCCAAATCGCGGCAAATAAAGCAGCACCGCTGGAGATACCGGAGAGCAGTCCTTCTGCGTGGGCGAGACGGCGCCCGTAAGCGATCGCTTCCTCATCGGTCACGGCGATTACCCAATCAATTAAATCAACTTTCAGCGGTCGTCTCGCAATGAATTTTGGCTTTGGCTGGGTTGCGAAACTGCTGCAACATATAAGCATCGGGCATCGTTTCCCAAATTTCCTGCGCCCGTCTTATTGCCCCAGTCATGCCCTCAATACCAAGCGTCAGTTCCAATTCGGCACCATAAGCGCGCAACATCGCCCTTGTTTCGCTGCTCATGGTTTCCGGCATCGTTAAAATTAAGCGATAACCAGGCGCTGCCACCACCATTGCCAGCGCAATACCCGTATTTCCCCAAGTTCGTTCTAGCAAAACGGTTTTACCCGGTGCGATCGATCCTTCTTTCTCTGCTACATCGATCGTGCTCGCACCAATGCGGTCTTTAACCGCAGCCGTCAGGTTCCTTCCCTCTAATTTCACCACAATTCGTGACATGCAGCCTTCTGATTGAGGGATGCGGTTCAATTGTACCAGCGGTGTCCGACCGACTAATTCTGTAATCAGGCAAGTTGCTAGTGATAAACAAGGGCGTTGCTAATTGCTAATTGCTAATTGCTAATATAGGATTTTTACCAATCTCGCCATTAGCCATTAGCCATTAGCCGCTCCAAGAGAGATAACTAGCAACTTGAGTTAATATCGCGGGCAATTCCCATAATCGGTAATCGGTAATCGGTAATCGGTAATCGGTAATAGATCCACGACTTACGCCAAGAAACCGGGTTTCTAGGAAAACGGTTTCTGAGTTCGTCATGGCTAAGTCCTGAGATGCTCTGCCATCGGTAAGATTTTAACCAATTACCAATGACCAATTACCCATTACCCATTAGATGTAATACATAATATCCAGCTGACGCCTTGAATCTCGCTTCTCGCGCAGATCTTGTAGCGTGTATTTTTGCAAAACTGAATAAGCAGCTTCCATCCCTTCATGCCATATTTCTCGCAGTACGGCACTTTCTACTGTTTTTGGTTTGGTATCAAGTTTAGAGGATTGCGGATCTAATCCTTCCAAACAGGACACCACCTCCAGTAGGGTAATTTTCCAGGGGTCCCGACCCAAAAGATAGCCACCTTTTGCCCCGCGTTGGCTACGCACCAAACCGCAGCGCCTCAAACTAGCCAGCAGTTGTTCTAAATATCGGTCAGGAATATTTTGTTTAGCGGCAATCTGCCGAATTTGCAATGGCTCGCCTTCATTGTAAGAAATTGCCAGTTCTAATAAAGCTAAAAGCGCGTATTCACTTTTACACGAGAGTTCCACGGTTTAGATGACAGAAAGATTATACGATCCCCTCCAGTATACCCCGGTTTTCCACTGTAGTTTTGCAGGTTATCGATCTTGTTGCCCGGTGCGACCATTGATAAACAGGGCTTACCCAGGACAGTCCTAGAAACCGGGTTTCTTGCTGGAATCTCCAGTTGCCAAACCGACCATTTTTCATAGAAACCCGGTTTCTTTGCCTGAGTCCCGATAAAAATGCGCTCGCGCGTTAGTTCAAGCCCACAAGCCCCCTGGGAAGGGGGCTTGCTTTAGCTGGGAAAAATTCCCCTACTGCTAGAAGCTGAAGGTAGTTCTGAGGGTGCCAATAAAGATGTCGTCGTTGTCGTTATCTTGGTTGGGAGACATCAGCCAGATGACGCCGGGGGTGAATGAGATATTATTCGTTACCTGGATCTTGTAGAAGCCTTCGATGTGGTAAGGAGGATCGTCCTCGAAATTAGAATTTCCTGGCGCATCGATCTCGGTTAAGTATGGTTCCACACCGGCGAACAGACCCAACACATTACCCTTCCCACCGAAGTCTGGGAAGGCAAGACCACCGCCCCAAGTCCAAATATCGGCATGTCCCCGACCAATGATAATCGCGTCGGTGAAAGCAGCATAACCGCTGATGGAGAAATTCTTGCTGATGCGAAGCGCTGCCGATGCACCGTAGGAGTTAGTCACGATAGGTCGTCCTGGAAATCCTGCAACAGTTGCTGGCGTATTAGCTAAACCAGTACCAACAAAACCCCTGGTGCCACCACCACCAAGATCGAAGATGGCATTACCAGCGTTGTGGTAACCGTGGACATAGGTTAAAGCCAAGCCAAAGGTATTGCTGACATTGAAGTTCAGCTGAGCCAACGCAGCATATTCACCATTAAACAGGCCATTTTTATCTCTGGGATCGTTAGCACCAGGCCCTGCCAGGTAACCCAAGGTGAGCGAACTTCGTCCCAGGATACCGCCCTCGCCAAAGGCTAAGTTTACCCCTGCACCTGCACCGCCGCCAATCCGATAAATCGGGCTTTCTTGAGCAAAGACAGAAAGCGCGCCATTTCCACCGTCGTAGTCTTCAAAGTAAGGGTTGACGGTGGGAGCGTAATCGCTGTGAATCCCATTAAACGCGGCTACATACGCCTGAGACTTGCCAAATAAGGGGAATCGATAGGCCAACCAGTCTAAAATGATATCGTTGTTGCCAGTGTTACCAAGGTTAAATTGCTGGGTGCCTTCACCTGTAGTCAACCTTGTGAAGTTGTTGTTCGTGCTTGGGAAGTTAAATTGTCCAGCATTACCAGCCGCCAGACGGGTGTGTAACAAATCCCTTCCGGAAAAACTGGTTTGGAATTCTAAACGCACCCGGTCTTGGAACACGGTATTGGTGTCGTCATCGTTTCCACCTGGACTAGCTCCGCCAAAGGCGTCGGTGACCGCAAAAATTACTTCACCCTTCAGTTTCGTAGTCGTAGAAAACTGCTGAGCTTCTAGCCTCGCCGTGCGCGCTTCTAATGCATCTACCCGTCCTCGCAAGGTGGCAAGTTCTGCGGCAAATTCTTCTTGCAGACGCCTGATAGTCGCCAAATCTTCTTTGCTGGGCAAATCGGCGACTGCTGCGGCAATTAACTCGTTGATTCGGTCTAAACAAGCATTTAAACCAGCCGCAAATTCGTAGCGCGTCAGCGCCCGGTTGCCGCGATAGGTGCGATCCGGATATCCTTCAATGCAACCGTAGCGCTCAACTAGAGATTGCAATGCTTGGAATGCCCAGTGAGTGGGGTCTACGTCCGTCAGCTGGGAAACTGAGGTTACCTGACCCTGTGAATTTCTGTTGGCAGAGTTTTCGCTGCCATATTGCAGAATTTGATTTAACGTTCTGTCAGGATTGGCAGCGGGTGCATTCCTCGTATTCGGTACTGCCTGTGCTACGGTCGCGCCAGATACTTCAGCCTGCTTGCCGGAGGTGATAGAATCCTCTAACGGCTTAACTGATTTACCAAGAGCGAGCTTTTCTAACTCGGTTGTAGAATTGGTTGAAAAGTCTGAAGCGGCTTTATCAGTTGCCAGCGGCGTAGAATTTAACGCCAGAGCAGCTATTTCGGTTCTGTGGCTGCCTGTTAAATTGGTTGCTTGGTTTTCGGCTGCAATTGCTGAAGTACCGAATACCAGCGTGGTTCCCAGAAAAACTGGGTTAATTAGCAGAGATTTCCACAAAATATTAGACATTTTCCTCTTATCCTCACACCGAATGTTTACACTCACCACACAATAGAGCTGGAGATTTCTGGGCTGAGGAACGCCCAAGAATTAGTAATGCCCGTTGCTTCAATAGCGCCGCTGATCCGATCGCTCATTTTGGGTCAAGGCACTACGCTCTACATCTTACTGACCCTTGATACGCCCATGCCTGAGGGCAATGGTACTCTTCGGCAGGTAGGCTTTCCGTACTAAACCTTACACAACCGCAGGTCTAATTTTTGGGAATTTAACAGCCTACATCATCCAGGCGGTATCGCTTGCCTTTTGACTCGCCGCTTTTTCAAGTAAGCGATCGCTTCTTCCTTACCACCTTAACCGCTTTTTAACCCCTGATATTCTTTTTTATGCCAACTTTTGGACAAACCAAGCTGCCAAAAGCAGGCTTTTAACGGTTTAGAGCTTGGTTGAGCTGCGTTCGCGAAGCGTTGGGAGGCATATCGCTGGCTTGATTTGATGATTTGAACCGTTTCCTTGGGTTTAGCCCCAGGTTTCCTCCCAAACCAGACCTATGTTTGGTTTCTATCAAGGCGACCGGGCGTATTGCCTTGGCAACGCCGACTCAAGTTATAGATTAACAGAATTTTCCTTATTTTTAACCTTCGGATTGCTGGTTTCTGCGATAATATAAAGATTTTTTGCCAAATCTTCTCATAAATCCCCAAAAAACTATCCGCTCTCGCGGGTTGGTTGGAAAATTTAACCAACAACGCGAGAGCGGTCTAGCGGGTCTTCAGATTGAACCTGACTGCCGGGAGGAACTCTTCAGTTATTACCAGCAGTTGCAGCGTTTTAGTTCCCGAAGGAACTAAGGCTAACTGCTAGAGAACAGCCCCGGCACACAGCCGGATAACTTCAATCTGATGACCCATGCGTTTACTACTTTCTATCATGGGCATCACCTCCTTGTTGCCTGAGCGGTCTTTTTCTCAAACGGGAGTCTGTTCCATTTCAGGTGTTGTACACCTTCAGTTAAGATAACACACCGATTAAAAAATGGAGAGAAGAGGAAGTCAAAAAAAAGACCCCTACCATCTGGTAGGGGTTGTGTTTTACACGAGATGCTTCCAGTCTGGGGGCGTGTATTGCCCGCCCTTAAAGATTAGAGAGCGTTTCCGCGAGGCAGAACTTCCTCAGGGAAGATAAAGTTTTCGTGCGGTTGATCCTGAGGTGACATCCAAGCGCGGATGCCCTCATTCAACAAAATGTTTTTCGTGTAGAAAGTTTCAAACTCTGGGTCTTCGGCGGCGCGCAATT